>DSDX01000160.1 GCA_011048485.1 Candidatus Aminicenantota bacterium
CGTCCTTGCTGAGCCGGCTGCCCGGATTCGGCCCGTACACGACCGCCGCGGTGGCCAGCCTCGCCTTCGGTCTGCCGCTGCCGGTCATCGACGCCAACGTCAGGCGGGTCCTGATGAGGGTGCTCGGCCAGTGCGGCCCGGCCGAGCCGCGGGTCGACAGGCGCCTGCGCCGGTTCCTGGACGGGATCTTTCCGCCCGAGTCCCCGGGCGATTTCAACCAGGCCCTGATGGAGCTCGGGGCCCTCGTCTGCCGGAGCCGGGACCCCCAGTGCCTGGCCTGCCCGGTGCGAGGTTTCTGCCGGGCGGCCCGGGAGGGGGTTCAGGAGATCATCCCGACGCCGAAGAAACTGAGCCTGGAGAGGATCGAGGTCGTCGTCGCGGTCGTCGAGAAGGATGGCCGGGTCCTGCTCCAGGAGCGTCCGGCCGGAGGTCTCCTGGCAGGCCTCTGGGAGTTCCCCGGCGGCAAGGTCGAGCCCGGCGAGAGCCTGACGGCCGCCCTGCGCCGCGAGATCCGCGAGGAGCTCGGGGTCGGGATCGCCCGGATCAGGCCCCTCGCGACCGTCCGCCACGCCTACACCCGCTTCGAGGCGACCCTCCACGCCTTCCGGTGCGACGTCAAGGATCCGGCCTTTTCGACCGGGCCCCGTCGCCGCTGGGTGCCCTTGAGATCCATCCGCCGGTATCCCCTTCCCTCCGGAAGCGTCAAGATCGTCGATGTCCTGGAAGGACGCCGCCGGTCCTCCCGGGCCTCCTGAGAGAGGGGCCGTCCGAAAGAGAATGGCCTTTACGAGAGTCCCAGCTCTTTGTGCTTGGCGGCGATAGCCTCGGCCAGGCCGTCGAGGGCCTCGAAGTCGGCGGCCCGCGGCAGGCCCTTGGCGATGACCGGCGGCAGGAACTCGACCCTCAGGCCGGGCACGGCGGCCTTGACCGTGTCGACCATCTTGCTGCCCCAACCGTAGCTTCCGATGACCGACGCGAACCGGACCTTCGGCCGGAGCGCGTTGGCCAGGACGACGGCGCCGAAGGCGATGGGGTGCGGCCCGACGTGGACGGTGGGGGCGGCGACGACCAGGGTCGCGGCGTCGACCAGGGCCATGGCCAGCTGACCGAGGTCGGCCGTGGCCATGTTGAAGGGGAAGACGGTGACGCCCCGCTCGACCAGGGCGGCGGTCAGCCGCTCGACCATGAGCTCCGTCGAGCCGTGCATGGTCACCCAGGGGATGACGACGCTGTTGTGGGGTGTGTCGTCCGTCCAATCCCGATAGGCCCGGATGATGCTCGAGGGATCGCGATGGATGGGGCCGTGGCTCGGGGCGATGAGCGCGATCTCGAGGTCCTTGATCTTGTCGAGGTTCTTTTGGACGATCTTGCGGAAGGGCATCATGATCTCGGCGTAGTAGCGCTTGGCCTCGGCCAGGATGCCATCGACGCCGTCGACGAAGAGATCGGTCTGGGCGATATGGGACCCGAACCAGTCGCAGCTGAAGAGGATCTGGTCCTCCTCGAGATAGGTCGACATCGTCTCCGGCCAGTGGACCCAGGGCGTATAGATGAACCGGAGGGTCTTCCCGCCGAGCGCGAGCCTCTCCCCGTCGGCGACGGCGCGGATCCTGGTCGCGTCGAGCCCGAGATGGTCGGCCAGCATGGGTTTGGCCGGCTCCGAGGCAAGGACCTCGACCGCGGGATACCGCTCCAGGACCCAGGGGATCCCGCCGGAATGGTCCTGTTCCGTATGGTTGGAAACGAGATAGTCGATCTTGGGAACGTCCTTGAGGTAGCCTTCGAGGACATGAAGCTTGGCCGGCTCGACGGCGTCGATGAGAACGGTCTTGTCCCGGCCGCGGACGAGATAGGCGTTGTAGCTCGTCCCGTCGGGCAGGGGGATGAGGGCGTCGAAGAGCCGGCGGTCGAAGTCGGGCGCGCCCACGAAGTGCACGTCGGGGCGGATCTCACGGGGTCTCATGTCGTCGGTCTCCTCAAAAAGCAGATGCGAATTCCTACTTATCTTATCGTATTCAAGCCGGGAAATAAAGCCCTCAGACGCCGGGGTATTTCCGCTTGGCGAAGTAAATGATATCGGAGTGCTTCGTGTAGCCCAGCTTCTCGAAGACCGCCATCGAGAGGGCGTTGTCGCCTTCGATGAGGCAGGCCAGGATGTCCATGCCCTGGGCCCCGAGCCAGCCTTCGGCCTCCCGGACGAGCCGGGCGCCCAGCCCTTTCCGCCTGAGGTCCGCGTCGACCGCCAGCCGGTTGATCCAGCCCTTCCGGCCATCGTGCGTGGCCAGGACGGTCCCGACGATCCGGCCTCCTAAGGGTTCCCGGGCGACCAGGAAACGGACGTTTGGGAACAGCGTCTGCTTGAGGATGTTCTCGCGGCTGTCCCGGCCCCGGGGCTTCAGGGGCAGTCCGGCGCCGGTCCAGAGCGCCATGACACTGTCGTAGTCGCCGATCACGAATTCGCCGATCAGGAGATCGGACGAGAGGTCATTGGCCGGCATTGCGGCATCCTTTCGACGGCTCTTCCACGGACAAGATCCTTCCCTCTTTAGCGAATGAACAGGACGGAGGTCCCGACGGCTAGGACGGCGGAGGTCAGACCGGTCGCGAGAGCGGCCGGCCAGGACTTCGTGTGGACGGTCCTGGCGATTCGGATGAAACCGGCGACGGCCCACACCGCGGCCGCCGCGTAGGTCGCGAGATAGAGCGCCTGCCAGAGGCCCGGCTCGGACAGGATGTCCACCCATTCCGCCTGCCCCATACCCAGGGCCATGAGGGCGGCCTGGACGGCCGAGGGAACCCAGGCGAAAAGCAGCGGCAGCCCCCAAGCCACGGCCGCTTCAGCCAGGACCGCTCTTCGATCGAAACTCCCGGCCCCAAAAGCCATCAAGACCGCCGAGGCCAGGACCCAGACGGCGAAGATCAGGGGCAGGATGAAGATCATCTGCCAGAAGTAATAATTGTCGACATCGAGGCCGATGAAGACCGGTGCCGTCGGTACGGCGCCCGACGCCCCCAGGACGGCCGAGGACAGCATAGAGAGAACGGCCACGCCCGCTAGGAGGGCCGCGGCCACGCGCAGGGAGCGCTTGTTTCCCGGACCGGAGCGCCCGGCCCCGCGTTTCCCGCCCAAAAGCGCCCTGGACATGTTGCCGCTTCCTCAGCCCACGAAGAGGTGCTTCGTGGCGAAATGGGGATCGGTCGTCAGGTTGATTCCGAACCGCCGGAGACCCGAGTCGTCGCCCGGCGTCGGGATGTGGGTGATGTGGACCTCGGCGCCCTGGAGCTCAGGAAGCTTGTCCAAGGCCAGCTGGGCCATGGGGTTCGTGGCCGCATTGATGCTCAGGCAGATCAGGACCTCGGACAGGTCGAGGCTGACGCTCCTCGACCCGAAGATGCGCTCCTTGAGGGCCCCCACGGACTCGAGGATCGAAGGCGACAGGAGAGGGATCCTGTCCGGGATATCGGCCAGCCGCTTGACCGCGTTGAGGACGAGCGCCGACGCGGCGTGCATGAGGGGCGAGTTCTTCCCGGTGACGATCGTCCCGTCCTTGAGCTCCATGGCCGCCC
>DSDX01000407.1 GCA_011048485.1 Candidatus Aminicenantota bacterium
CGCCTTGAACCGGGGGGGGTGTTTGTGCTATTTTGAGTGCACCTCATGTCCGCGACCCCAAGGAGGTTCAGATGGCTATCCGCTTAGGCATCAACGGCTTCGGCCGCATCGGCCGGAACATGCTCCGTTCGTCCTGGAACGACCCCGAGATCGAGTACGTGGCCGTCAACGACATCACCGACGCCAAGACCCTGGCCCATTTACTCAAGTACGACACGGTCCTTGGGACCTTCAAGGAGGACGTCCGGGCGGCCGACGACGCCATCGTCGTCAACGGCCGGAAGATCCGCGTCCTGGCCGAGAAGGAGGTCGGCAAGCTGCCCTGGAAAGACCTGGGCGTCTCGGTGGTCATCGAATCGACGGGCCGGTTCACGAAGCGGCCCGACGCCGTCCAGCACATCGAGAAGGGCGGGGCCTCGAAGGTCATCATCTCGGCCCCGGCCACGGATCCGGACGTCACGCTCGTCCTCGGCGTCAACGAGAAGACCTACGACAAGAGCAAGCATCACCTCATCTCCAACGCCTCGTGCACGACGAACTGCCTGGCCCCCGTCGTCAAGGTCCTCCACGAGAGCTTCGGCGTCGAGCGGGGCCTCATGACGACCATCCACTCGTACACCAACGACCAGAAGATCCTCGACGCGCCGCACAAGGACCTGCGCCGGGCCCGGGCCGCCGCGGTGGCCCAGATCCCGACGACGACCGGGGCCGCCAAAGCCGTCGGGCTGGTCATGCCCGAACTCAAGGGCAAGATCGACGGCTTCGCGGTGCGCGTTCCCACCCCCGACGTCTCGATCGTCGATTTCGTGGCCGTGCTCAAGAAGGCGACGACGGTCGAGGAGATCAACGCCGCGTTCCAGAGCGCCGCTGCGGGGCCGCTCAAGGGCATCCTGGGCGTGACCGAAGAGCCCTTGGTCTCCGTGGATTTCCTGGGTGATTCCCACTCGGGCGTCGTCGACCTTCTCTCCACCAAGGTCCTCGACGGCACCTTGGTCAAGGTCCTGGCTTGGTACGACAACGAGTGGGGCTACTCCTGCCGGCTGGTCGACCTGGCCAAGTTCGTCGCCAAGTGAGGCGGCTATGAACTTCGTCACCGAGCTCGACGTCAAGGGCCGGCTGGTCTTCCTCCGCGTCGATTTCAACGTCCCGCTCGACGAAGGCGGCGCCATCCGCGACGACACCCGCATCCGGGCCTCGCTGCCCACGATCGGCTGGCTTCTCGACCACGGCGCCCGGCTCGTCATCGCGTCCCATCTGGGCCGGCCCAAAGGCAAGGTCGTCCCGGCGATGAGCCTCGGACCGGCCACGAAAAGGCTGGCCGAGCTCGTGCCGTACAAGGTCGCCATGGCCCCGGACGTCGTCGGCGACGAGGTCCGGCGCCTCAAGCGGGCCCTGGGCGAGGGCGAGGCCCTGGTCCTCGAGAACCTCCGTTTCTACAAGGAAGAGGAGAAGAACGACCCCGAGTTCGCCCGCCAGCTGGCCGAGGACGTCGATGTTTTCGTCAACGACGCCTTCGGATCGAGCCACCGGGCCCACGCCTCGGTCGTCGGCATCGCCGCCTACGTGCCCGTCAAGGCCGCGGGCTACCTGATGAAGAAGGAGGTCGACTACCTCAAGAAGGCGGTCCACACCCCGGAGAAGCCCTACGTGGCCATCCTCGGCGGGGCCAAGGTCTCGGACAAGATCGAGATCATCGAGAGCCTGCTCGGCAAGGCCGACCAGATCCTGATCGGCGGAGCCATGAGCTACACGTTCCTGAAGGCCCAGGGCCTGGGCGTCGGCACGTCGTTGGTCGAGGAGGACCAGCTCGAGGTCGCGCTCGTCATCCTCGACAAGGCCCGGACGAGCGCCGTCAGCTTCCACCTGCCGCAGGACCACGTCCTGGCCCGCTCGCCGGAGGGCGGCACGGAGACCAAGGTCGTCGAGTCCCTCCCCTTCCCCGAGGACATGATGGGCGTCGACATCGGCCCCAAGACGGTCGAGGCCTACGCCGCCGTCATCGCCGCGGCCAAGACCGTGTTCTGGAACGGGCCCATGGGCATCTTCGAGATCGACGAGTTCGCCCAGGGCTCGATCGGCGTGGCCAAGGCCATCGCCGAGTCGAACGCCGTATCCATCGTCGGCGGCGGGGACTCGGCCGCCGCCGTGAAGAAAGCCGGGGTCAGGGACAAGATCAGCCACATCTCGACCGGGGGCGGGGCCTCGCTCGAATACGTCGCCTACGAGACCCTGCCGGGCATCACCGCGTTGGAGAATTGATTGACCAGAGAGAAGAAGGGCCCGTTCATCGCGGGCAACTGGAAGATGAACCTGGGGCTGGGCGAGGCCGCGGCGCTCGCCCGGGCGGTCGTCGAGGCGGTCCCCGAGGTCGGGGATTGTGCCATCGTCCTCATCCCCCCCTTCACCGCCATCGGGGCGGTGGCCGGCGCGATCGACGGTTCGGCCGTGGCCCTGGGGGCCCAGGACCTCCACTGGGAGAAAAAGGGCGCCTACACCGGCGAGATCTCGGGGCCCATGCTCGTGGACGCCGGATGCGCTTATGTCCTCGTCGGCCACTCGGAGAGGCGGCAGCTCTTCGGCGAGACCGACGAGACGGTCGCCCGCAAGACGAGGGCCGCTCTCGAGGCCGGCCTCTCCCCCATCGTCTGCGTGGGCGAGGTCCTGGAGGAGCGGGACGCGGGCCGGACGCTCGCGCGCGTCGACGACCAGCTCGCCAAGGGGCTCGGGGGGCTCTCCAAGGAGGACATGGAGCGCGTGATCGTGGCCTACGAGCCCGTCTGGGCGATCGGCACCGGCCGGACCGCCACCCCTGGCCAGGCGGAGGAGGTGCACGCCCATATCCGGGACCGGATCCGGGCGGCCTATGGAAATGAGGCGGCCGATTGTGCTATAATCCTCTACGGCGGCTCCGTCAAGCCGGCCAATTCTCATCCGTTGTTCAAAGAGAAGGACATCGACGGATTCTTGGTCGGAGGGGCCTCCCTGGACGCCGGCGGATTCGTCGATATCGCCC
The DNA here is from genome assembly GCA_011048485.1 of Candidatus Aminicenantota bacterium. GTDB lineage: Bacteria > Acidobacteriota > Aminicenantia > Aminicenantales > Saccharicenantaceae > RBG-16-66-30. The sequence goes on from DSDX01000407.1 coordinate 3,014, forward strand.
GGGAGGCTCTTCGGGCCCATAGGGAAGAGAAGTGAGTACGCTAATCATCATCTTGCACGTCATCGTTTGCCTGATCCTGATCCTGGCCGTTCTGTTGCAGTCCGGGAAGGCCGCGGACCTGGCCGGCGCGTTCGGAGGCGGAGGCAGCCAGACGGCCGTCGGGGCCCGGGGGAGCGCGAGCCTGCTCTCCAAGGTGACGACGGCGGCGGCCATCATCTTCATGCTGACGTCCCTGGGCCTGTGGATCCTGTCCGGCAAGGGCGCTTCGTCCGTCGTCGGAGACGAGAAAGCTCCGGTTGCGACCACGGCGCCCCAGGCCAAGCCCGATGACAAAGCGGCGGCCCCGGCCGAAACGACCGCCGAGCAGCCCGAGAAGAAGGCCGGGACCGAAGCCGAGAAGCCCCCGGCCTCGCCGCCGGAGAAGAAATAGACCGTCCGTTCAATGCCGAAGTGGTGGAATTGGCAGACACGCTAGCTTGAGGGGTTAGTGGCCGCAAGGCTGTGGGGGTTCGAGTCCCCCCTTCGGCATTCCCTTTTCC
>DSDX01000271.1 GCA_011048485.1 Candidatus Aminicenantota bacterium
CCAGGAGCGGCTGGCCAAGATGGTCGGCGGCGTCGCCCTGATCAAGGTCGGCGCTGCCACCGAGACCGAGCTCAAGGAGAAGAAGGCCCGCGTCGAGGACGCCATGCACGCCACCAAGGCGGCCGTCGAGGAGGGCATCGTTCCCGGCGGCGGCGTGGCCCTGCTCCGGGCCCAGAAGGCGCTCGAGAAGCTGGCGCTCGAAGGCGACGAGAAGATCGGCGGCAACATCATCAAGAGGGCCATCGAGGAGCCCCTGCGCCAGATCGCGGCCAACGCCGGATTCGAGGGCTCCGTGGTCGTCGAGAAGGTCAAAGAGATGAAGCAGGACATGGGCTTCAACGCCCTGACCGAGACCTACGAGGACATGATCAAGGGCGGCATCCTCGACCCGACCAAGGTCGTCCGGATCGCGCTCCAGAACGCGGCCTCGATCGCCGGCCTCCTGCTGACCACCGAGGGCCTGATCGCGGAGCTCCCCGAGGAAGACAAGAAGCCCGCGTATCCGACCCCCCCCGGCGACATGTATTGATCCCTCGGAGGGACGGTCCCCTTAGGGACAGTTCCCCAGGCGAAGTCACGCCAGCCCCGGGCGGCCTCCCGCCCGGGGCTTTTTATTGAATGGTGTGGGTCTACTTTTTGCCGCTGAAAGGTGGTAAAAAGGAGGCCGGATCCCATGGCCAAGCTGCTCGACCGGTACGTCCTGCGCGAGGTCGCGCCGCCCTTCCTTATCGGCCTCCTCCTCGTCTCCTTCGTCCTGCTCATGAACCAGGTCCTGCTCCTGGCCGATCTGTTCATCGCCAAAGGCGTCCCGGCGCTCCTGGCGCTGCGCGTCCTCGGGATGCTCGTCCCGTCCATCCTCGTCTTCGCCCTGCCCATGGCCGTGCTCATGGGCGTCCTCGGCGGCCTGGCCCGCCTCTCCGCGGACTCCGAGATCGTCGCCCTGCGGTCTCTCGGCGTCGGGCCGCGCCGCCTGGCCAGGCCCCTCCTGCTCTTCGGCCTCGGCGGTCTCCTCCTGACCCTGCCGCTGGCCCTCTGCCTGGCCCCCCGGGCCAACCACGCCTGGGTCAGGGCCATGACCGAAACGGTCTTGAACCGGGTCCGGCTCGAGGTCGAACCCCTCGAATTCGACCAGACCCTGCCCGGCACGGTCTTCCTGGTGAGGGACGTCGAACGGGACGGGACCTGGCGTGAAGTCTTCGCCTATCTCGACGGGGACCCGGCCGGTCCGCGGCTGGTGTTGGCCAAGTCCGGGACGGTCCGGTTCTATCCCGAGATGCGGCGGGCCGTCCTGGAGCTCGCCGACGGCCTCGTTTACTCGGAGCCTGTCGCCGCCACGGGGGAGGACACGCTGACCGCGTTCGAGCGTCTGGAGGAGGAGATCGATGTCGAGCGGCTCTTCGCGGCCGGTTCGATGGAGAAGAGGGTCAGGGAAAAGGACATCGGCGAGCTGGTCCGCGATCTCGAGACCCTGACAGCCGTGCGGGCCGCCGGGCGGGCCGACCCTCGCCAACTCCGGGCCCACCGGATCGAGATCCACAAGAAGCTCGCCCTGCCGGCCGCCTGCCTCGTCTTCGCCCTCCTCGGCCTGCCCCTCGGCGTCATCACCGGCCGGGCCGGCCGCACGGGCGGATTTTCGCTCGGCCTGGTCATCATCCTCGTCTATTATGTCCTGCTCACGGCCGGCGAGAAGGCGGCCATGGACGGCCGCGTCTCCGCCTTTCTGGGCATGTGGGGGCCGGACATTTTCCTGGCCGCGTTGGCCTTGCCGCTCCTCGCCAGGCCGGTCCGAGGCCGGATCGCTTCCCGTCTCCGCCCCCCTCGGCCGCGGGCCGCGCCCAGTCCCGCAGCGACATCGGCCGCCGCGGCCGCTCCCGGCCGCCGGCGCCGGAGGGTCCCCCTCTCCGTCCGCCTTCCCGGGCTCCTCGACCGCTACGTCTCGAGGAAGTTCCTGGTCCTGCTGGCGCTGGTCCTGGCCGCCCTCACGGCGGCGGCCTTCCTGGCCACCTTCTTCGAGAGCCTCAACGAGGTCCTCCAGCGGGGCAAGCCTGTCGGGCTCCTCGTCCGCTATGTCTGGTTCAAGGTGCCCGGCTTCCTGGCCTTCCTCCTGCCCGTCGCGGTCCTGACAGCCGCGCTCCTCGGCCTGGGCTTCCTGGCCCGGACCAACGAGGCCACGGCCATGAAGGCCAGCGGCGTCAGCGCCTATCGGACCGCCCTTCCCGTTCTCGTCCTGGCCGCGGTTGCGGGAGGGCTCGTCTTTCTCGTCCAGGAGCGGGTCGTTCCCGCCTCGGAGGCCCGGGCCGAGGCCGCCTGGAGCGCCCTGATGGACCTCCCGCCCCGCAGCGCGAGCTATCTCAACCGCAATTGGGTCCTCGCGGGCGGCGGCGACAGGATCTACCATTACGACTATTTCGAACCCGGCACGTCGACCTTCGGCCGCCTCTCGGTCTTCGAGATCGACACCCGGAGCTGGGCCCTGGCCCGCCGGACCTACGCCGAGAGGGCCTGGTTCGACGGGGACGACCTGGCCCTTCGCGACGGCTGGACCAGGGATTACGGCGAGTCCCCGGGCCCCCGCTTCGCCCGTCGGCCCGAGGGCCGGCTCGAAGCCTCCGGCGACAGGGACGCCTTTCTCACGCCCCTTCAGGAGCCGCCGCAGATGAGCTATCGCGACCTTCGACGCTACGTGTCCGAGGTCCGGGCCATGGGCTTCCCGGCCGTGCGGCTCCGGGCCGAGCTGGCCCGGAAGACGGCCCTGCCCTTCGTCGGCCTCGTCATGGCCCTCCTGGCCGTCCCGTTCGGGTCCTGGATGGGGCGCAAGGGCGCCCTCGTCGGCGTCGGCCTCAGCGTCGTTATCGCCATGGTCTATTGGGGGGCCTTCGCCGTCTTCCGCAGCCTCGGCGCCGCGGGCGCGCTGCCCCCCTTTCTCGGGGCCTGGGGGGCGAATATCCTGTTCGGATCGGCGGGTCTCGTCGGGTTCCTGAGGATCAGGACCTGATCACGAAGGGTCTCGGCCCTCTTCCGGCGGACCAGCGGCGTATCGCCGGTCTCACATCTTGTATTTGCCGAAATCCTCCGGCCGGAGCGTCTCCAGCCACTTCCGCAGCTTCTCGGAGGACTCGATCTTCTCGTCGAACTTGAGGCCGTTGGCCTTCTTGACGACCTCGTCCTCGACGAAGATGGGCGAGCTCATCCTGAGGGCCAGGGCGATGGCGTCGGAGGGGCGGGAATCGATGACGATGGCCTCCTCGTCCCGGCGGCAGTGGATGAGGGCGAAGAAGGTGTTGTTGCGGACGTCGTTGACCACGATCTTCTCGATCTCGATGCCGAGCTTCTCGAGGAAGCTCTTGAGGAGGTCGTGGGTCATGGGCCGGGGCGTCGGGACGTTCTCGATGGTCAGGGCGATGGCGTTGGCCTCGAAGACGCCGATCCAGATGGGCAGGATCTGCTCGTTGCGGGGATTCTCGAGAACGACGATCGGCATCTTGGAAACCGGGTCGACGACGAGACCCTTGACCTTCATCTCGATTTCCATGGCCGGCTCGTTCCGAG
>DSDX01000226.1 GCA_011048485.1 Candidatus Aminicenantota bacterium
GAGCGAAACCGTAGAGAAGAGTCTTCCCGGAATCGGGAGAAGAACCATTAAAATGGGGCCTTCCCCCCATTAGCGGATGGTGACCATGAGCCAGAGCAGGAAGATGATGACCCCGACGAGGACCCAGCAGCCGGCGAAGCCGAGGATGTCGACGAGCTTCGGCTTCATGATCTCCCAATTCGATCCCGGCCTGAGCTTGCGGGCCTCGACCTCGTCGTAGTGCTCGAGGCTGTGCCGCAGGGCCAGCGCCTCCTGCTCGGGCGTCGGCTGGACGGGCGTGTGGACCCGGGCGAAGAAGCGGTCGAGATCGGCCTTGGGCACGGGCTTCGTGAACGCGCTCAGCAGGAACAGGAGAACGAACGGGAACAGGGCGTCGAAGCCGAAGCGGACGGCGTTGAGCTGGGCCTTCGAGAAGCCCGAGAAGTCGACCCCCAGCCAGCTCAGGACCCAGATCTCGGCGTGGAAGCGGCCGATGCCGATCTTGGGCGAGTCCGGGTCCTTGGGATCGCTCAGGGCCACCTTCTCGTAGAAGACGCCCTCGGGCGGGTTCGTCTGCTCCTTGCGGATGACCTGCCCGACCTCGGCCGCCCTTCCCGCCTCAACGTCCTCATGCACGGCCTGGGTGGTGATGGTCACGGTCTGGGCCCTGGTCTCGCGGAGAAAGCCGGGGTTCGTCCGGGCCCACTCGAGCGACTGGAAGACGTTGGGCACGAGGGCGTAAATGGCGAAGCAGACGAAGACCTGGGCGATGACCGCGGACCTGGTCACCCGCCGCCACAGGAAGCCCAGCCAGATGGCGGCCCCGAAGATGGCCGGCAGCGAGATGAAGTACTTGAAAAGGTCGAGGAGGTTGCCGATGAAGAGCGCCGCGCCCACCCCGCCGAGAAGGGTCACGCCGATGGCCACGCGCCCCACGTTGATGAGGTGGCGGTCCGTCTTGGGCTTGACAAAGGGCTGGTAGAGATTGCGGATGAAGAGGGCCGAGTAGGACACGCTCGATCCGGCCAGGGCCGACATCTTGGCCGACAGGATGCCGGCCATCATCAGGCCGATGGCCCCGGGGAAGAGCAGGTCCATGGTCATGTGGCCCCAGATGAGGTCGGGGTCGTGGAGCTGCCCGGCGTAAAGGGCGATGGCCAGGAGTCCTGTCAGGGCCCAGAAGATCATGATGAAGCGCTTGAAGAACATGCCGCCGATCATGCCGACCCGGGCGGTCATCTCGTTCTTGGCCGAGCCGGCCGTTTGCATGCCCGTGGCCACGGCGATGATGGACACGAGGTTGGCCAGGACCATGGCCAGGATGGTGTACCAGGCGTACTCGCTCGTCGCCGCCGACCCGAACAGCCGGAACATGAAGTCCGGGACGGTGGCGTGGAGGCCGGCGAAGCCGCCGACCCGGTGCAGGGCGATGGGGATGAGCATGAGCGAGAACGTAGTCAGGAGGAAGCCTTGGATGACGTCGGTGATGGCCGCGGCCAGGAAGCCGCCCATCATCGTGTAGATGGCCACGATGACCGTGTAGATGAGGTAGATCGAGACGGAGTCGGTATAGGAGATGAAGGCCTTGAGCTCGCCCTTCTTCTCCCGCTCGCCGAGCTCGGCCAGGCGGGCCTCCTCGACCGCGTCGAGCTCGTCGGCGCCGGCCTTGGCTTGGAGGGCCCGGTACTCGTTGAACTGGTCGACGCTCCGGCGTTCCTCGACCGTGTACTTGGCGGCCGGCTTGGGCGTTAGGGCCATCATGGTCTTGGCCGCGACCATGTAGCCGACGCCGTTGCCGAGGAAGGCCATGAACAGGGTGAAGACGGCGAACGCCGCCCCCAGGAACTTGCTCTTGAAGCGCTCGGTGAAGAAATCGCCGATCGTCACCAGCCGGACGCGCCGGAAAAAGGCCGTCGTGAACCAGTAGAACGGCGTCAGGAAGAGGACGAGGTACTGGATCCACATGCCGCCGATGCCCTGGCGGTAGACCTCGCGCGAAACGACGATGGCCTGGTCGGCGTTGGTCGAGGTCCCGAGGTTGAGGAAGAACTGGTAGAACTTGCCCAGGCGGCGCCCGGCGACGTAGAAGTCCTCGGTGGTCTTCGTCCTTCGGGAGGCCCGCCAGCCGAGGTAGAGGACGAACAGGACGAAAACGAGGACGATCGCGAAATCGAGGACGTGCAGCCCGAAGACCGTCATGCTAAATCGGGGACACAATACCTATTCCCCGATTTTCGGTCAATAGCGGGGAGGGATCGCGTCCGGCCTCGTCGGCGAACTCGTCTATTAAATGGGGGAATAGGTATTGTGTCCCCCATTTTCAGAACACACCGGAGTACTTGAGCCAGAGGTCCTCGCCGAGCTTCCAGTAGGCCGCGACGGCCTCGTTGGCCAGGCCGTGCGAATAGCTCGTCAGGAGCTCGCGGGCCTTGTTCGGGTCCTTCTTCCAGAGGGCCAGGGCCTGCTCCTCGAACGTGCCCTGGCCGGCGAAGGCCTTGTCCTCGATGGCCTTCCAGACCGCGGCGATGTCCTGCGACATGACCTGGTAGCGGAAATTGGCCAGCCGGCTGACCGTCCGGAACGCCCACCAGGCGCAGTCGCGGCTGAAGGCCCGCCGGCCGTCGACCATGTAGGAGGCCGGCATCTCGGAGATGCCGATGTAGAACGGAACGTGGGGGGTCGTGGCCGGGTTGTCGTAGCCGAGCCAGACGATGCCGCCGATGGGGCCCGGCAGCCACTCGCGCGACTGGGTGATCTGGAGGTAGGTGGCCGCGGGCGAGCAGATCGTCCGCTCGCGCTTGATCCGGAACAGGGCCAGCGTGTCGGCATTCATGAACGGCGTCGCGACCGGGCTCTTGATCAGCTCCCCCTTCCGGTTGACGGCCATGAGCGTCCGGGTCATGTCGTAGTCGGTCCCGCCGTAGGTGTCCCGGAAGATGGCCAGGACGTCGGCGACCGAGACCTTCTTGTCCGGCTTGACCGAGAAGGGGTAGTTCTCGGACTCCGGATGGAGCCTCAGCGAGGGGGCGAGCAGGCTCAGGACGCGCCACTCGCGGCGGCGGCAGTAGATGCTGTTGCGCGAATCGGGGTTGTAGGCATAGCAGAACTCGAACGGCTCGCCGCCCGCCTCGGACCAATAGCCCATCTCCTCGGCCAGCGCGAAGACGTTCGCCGAGGCCATGAAGAAGTCGGGCTTCGAGAGGTCGATCCGGCGAATGCGGCCGGCGTTGGCCGATACGCCGATCTCGTCGTCGGGGACGCGCTGGGCCGCCCAGACCGCGCCCGTTTTTCCTTTGCCCGGGCCATGGATCTCGAAGTGCCAGACCTCCTTGGGGTCGGCGAAGGTGAAGCACTCGCCCCAGTCGTTGTAGCCGTAGGCCTTGGTCAGCTCGTCGGCGACCCGGATGGCCTCGCGGGCCGTCCTGGCCCGCTCGAGGACCAGGCGGTAGAGCTCGGGCGCGTCGATGATGCCGGCGTCGCTCACAAGCTCGCGGCGGCTGCCGATGGTCGTCTCGCCGATGGCCAGCTGGTGCTCGTTCATGATCGGGTAGGCCGCGTTGAGGA
>DSDX01000107.1 GCA_011048485.1 Candidatus Aminicenantota bacterium
CTCGTGGCCTCGGGCGAATGGTGGCGGCTCCTGACGTGCGTTTTCGTCCACATCGGCCTCATCCACATCGCCTTCAATCTCTATGCCCTCCTCAGCGTCTCGAGTTTCCTCGAAGAGGAGATAGGCCCGGCCCGCTATCTGGCGGTCTTCCTCGTCACCGGGCTGGGCGGTTCCGCGGCCTCTTATCTCCTCCACGCCCGGGTCGTATCGGCCGGGGCCTCGGGGGCCATTTTCGGCCTGATCGGCTTCGCCGTGGCCTACTTCAGGCGCGAGGGCAGCGCCCGGGGCAGGGACATCCGGGCCTTCATGGGCCGTTGGGCCCTCTACGCCTTCGTTTTCGGGTTGCTCGTCGGAGCCGACAACTACGCCCATGCCGGCGGCTTCGCGGCCGGCTTCCTGCTGGGCTCGGTCATGGAGCTCCGGGAGGACGAGAGACGGCGCCGGGCCCCCCTTTGGCGGCTCGTCGCCGGGTCCCTGGCCCTGGCCCTGGCCGCCGGCTTCGCCCTTCTCCTGAAAGGCCGCTAGACCGGACGGCTCTCCTCGCAACTTCTTCCGGTCCCGGGAGGCCTTTCGACGGCTCGCCCCAGACCGCCGCCCCTGGCTCTTCCGCAGGCCCCATCCGGATATGGCCTGGGATCGTTCCGTTTTTTGACACGTCACGCCCGGGATGATATGAATATGGGATACGCGAACGCCAGGAGGCTGGCATGGAAGTGCTGAACAACGTTTATCTCGGCAACAGCGTCAAAACCTGGCTCATCGCCCTGGCCGTTGCCGTGGTTATCTTTACCGTCCTGCGGGTGCTGAGGGCCGTTTTTCACCGCAGGGTCAAGAAGCTGTCCGCCAAGACCACCACCGACGTCGACGATCTCGTAGCCGAGCTCATCAGGAAGATCCATTTCCTCTTCCTTTTTCCCTTGTCCCTCTACTTCGGCTCGAAGATCCTCAGCCTGTCCGACAAGACCGATCACGTCCTGGGCCAGCTGATGACCATCGCCGTCATCTTCCAGGGCGTCATCTGGGGGGGCGTCATCTTCGAGTACGCGATCGGACGGGCCCGGGCCGGAAAGGACGAGGACCCGGGGGACAAGACCAAGTTCGCCGTCCTGGGCTTCGTCTTCCGGATCGTGCTCTGGGCGGTGGCCCTGCTCCTCGTTCTGGACAACCTGGGGATCAAGGTCACGGCCCTCGTGGCCGGCCTGGGCGTCGGCGGCATCGCCATCGCCCTGGCCGTGCAGAGCGTCCTCGGGGACCTCTTCGCTTCTCTGTCGATCATCCTGGACAAACCCTTCGTCATCGGCGACTTCATCGTCGTCGACGACCTGCGGGGGACCGTCGAGCACATCGGCCTGAAGACGACCCGCGTCCGCAGCCTCGGCGGGGAGCAGCTCGTGTTCGCCAACAGCGACCTCCTCAACAGCCGGGTCCGGAACTACAAGAAAATGGAGCAGCGGCGGATCGCCTTCACCGTCGGCGTCACCTATCAGACCCCGGCCGGGAAGCTCGAGAGGATCCCCGGGCTCATCCGCGAGGTCGTCGAGGCCCAGGACCGGTGCCGCTTCGACCGGTCCCATTTCGCCTCGTACGGGGACTTCTCGCTCAACTTCGAGACGGTCTACTACGTGACCGTCCCGGACTACGTGGTCTATATGGACATCCAGCAGGCCATCAACCTGGCCCTGTTCCGCCGGTTCGAGACGGAAGGGATCGAGTTCGCTTATCCCACGCAGACGATCTTCGTCGAAAGGAGCGGGGCCGCGCCCGGGCCAAGCGCCCGGGAGTGACGCCCTCGCCGAACCGCCATGCTGGTCATTGATTCCGAGGTCTTCCGCTGGGTGGTCCTCCCCCTCCTGATCTTCGGGGCCCGGGTCCTCGATGTCAGCCTGCAGACGATGAGGATCATCTTCATCTCCAAGGGCCGGCGGGTTCTGGCGCCGCTCCTCGGTTTCTTCGAGGTCATGATCTGGCTCATGGCCATCGCCCAGATCATGCACAACCTGACCAATCCGCTGTACTACATCGCCTACGGCCTCGGGTTCGCCATGGGGACCTACGTCGGACTCAGGATCGAGGAGCGTCTGGCCATCGGCATCGTGCTGGTCAGGGTCATCACCCAGAAGGACGCCGCCGAGCTGGTGGCCTGCCTGCGGGGCGACGAGTTCGGCGTGACCTGCATCGACGCGGAGGGCAAGAGCGGCAAGGTCAAGGTCGTCTTCATCGTCGTCGACCGATGCGATCTACCGAGGGTCATTGGCATCGTCCGCCGCTTCAATCCCAACGCCTTCTTCTCAGTCGAGGACATCCGCAGCGCGAGCCGGGGCTATTTCCCTGTCCGGAACGGCCACCGGTTCTTGATGCAGAGGAAATAGGCCTCCGGGCGGGGATGGCCCGGAGGGCCTCCGGCCCTAGCGGCCTTCCCGGTGCAGCGTCCGGCCCACGCTGCCGAGGACCTTGACCCGGGGGAACCAGCGCCGGAAGATCCGGTAGTAGTACAGGTCCTCCTTGGAGCCGAGCGTGTCGCCGGGACCGATGTCCCTCTCCCGGGCGAACGCGTCGTCGCCGATCTCGCGGTTCGCGACCTCGGCCAGCTTCTCCGAGATCCCCGATCCCGACCAGAACTTCTCCTTGGGCCGCCAGACGACCTCCTCGGGCAGCCGGCCCTGGATGGCCCGGCGGAGGATCCACTTTTCTGTCCGTTCCGGCCCGTGGATCTTGACGTCGCCGGGCAGGGCGTTGGCGAAGGCGACGACGTCCGGGTCCAGGAATCCCGGCCTGGGCCGGGTCCCATGAGCGGCGGCCATGCGATCGACCCGCTGGAGCGCCGTGTTGTGCAGCGCGCCCTGGGCGTCGGCCAGGGCGGCCCGGAGGGAATCCCCCTCCTTGTCCTTGAGGAAACTGTAGCCCGCGAAAAGCTCGTCGCCGCCCTCGCCCGAGAGGACGACCCTGACGTGCCCGGCGGCCGCGCCGGCGACGAGGTAATTGGCGATCGAGCTGCGGACGAGCGGGGCGTCGAATGATTCGAGATGATAGATGACGCTCGGCAGGACCTCGAGCATCTCCCCGATCGTGCACAGGCGTTCGTGATGGTCCGCGCCCACGTGGTCCGCCACGTCCCGGGCGAAGGCCAGGTCCGGCGCGCCCGCCAGGCCGGCGGAGAACGTGGAGACGGACCGGGACACGGCCGCGGCCAGGGCGGTCAGGACGCTGGAGTCCAGTCCGCCGCTGAGCCAGACGCCGATCCTGGGGGTCTGGGCGAGCCGGCGCTCGATCGACCGTTCCAGCCGGCGCAAAAGTTCGGCGGCGATCTTGTCCGGATCCGGATCGACGGGCGGCGGCGCCGCGAGCTTGCGGATCGGTCTCAACTCCCCTCGCACGAGGCACTGCCCGGGAGGGAAGGGCTGGATGTCGGTCACGTTCTCGCCGAACGCCTTGATCTCGGAGGCGAAACAGACCCGCCCCTCGATCTGGCCGGTATAGAGAGGGGCCTGCCCGAGCGGGTCCCGGGCCAGGACCAGGTCGTCGCCGTCGAGAAGGGC
>DSDX01000110.1 GCA_011048485.1 Candidatus Aminicenantota bacterium
CGACGACGACGAGGCCTACCGCCTTTGGGCCGACGAGATCGGCGTGCCCCGGTCGAGGATCTTCCGCTACGGGAAGAAGGACAATTTTTGGGCCATGGGCGAGACCGGCCCCTGCGGGCCCTGCTCCGAGATCCACTATGACCTCGGGGAGGACCTCGAAACCGGCGAGCCCGAGCGCCTGATCGAGAAAGGCAGCGACCGCTTCCTCGAGCTCTGGAACCTCGTCTTCATGGAGTTCGATCAGGGCCCGGACGGCACGCTCCGGCCGCTGCCCTCCCCGTCGATCGACACCGGCATGGGGCTCGAGCGAATGACGGCCGTCGTTCAGGGACGCCGCAGCAACTTCGACACCGATCTGTTCATGCCTCTGATCGAGGGCGCGTGCGACCTGGCCGGACGCGTCTACCCGGCCGGCGACGACGGCGACATCGCGGTCCGGATCATCGCCGACCACGTCCGGGCCGCGACCTTCCTCATCGGGGACGGCGTCTCGCCGGCCAACGACGGGCGCGGCTACGTCCTGCGCCGGCTCATCCGCCGGGCCTTCCGCCAGGGCAACCAGATCGGCATCGACCGGCCCTTCCTGTTCGAGCTGGTCGGCCGCGTCGCCGACATCATGAACGAGGCCTACCCCGAGCTCCTGACCTCGTCCGAGTACATCGCCAAGGTCTGCCAAGCCGAGGAGGAGCGCTTCGCCTTCACCCTGTCCTCGGGCCTGCGCACGTTCGACTTGGCCGTGAAGGAAGCCCGCGCGAAGGGGGAGACGGTCCTGGCCGGCCCCCAGGTCTTCAAGCTCTACGATACCTACGGCTTCCCGCTTGACCTGTCCCAGGAGCTGGCCCGGGAGAAGGGCCTGACCGTCGACGAGGCCGGTTTCGCCCGGGAGCTCGAGGCCCAGAAAGAGAAGGCCCGGCAGTCCTGGAAGGGCGAGGCCAGGCGCAAGGAGAAGCAGGTCTACGACGCGTTCAAGGAGCTCCGGGTGCGGACCCGCGTCCACGAGGCGTCCGAGATGTCGGATGTGCGCGTCCTCGGTCTGCTCGGCGGGGGCCGCCGGGTCGAGGTTCTCCGGGCCGGCGAATCCGGCGAGGCGGTTCTCGAGGAGACGCCCTTCTACGCCGAGGCCGGCGGCCAGGTCGGCGACACGGGCACTCTCAAGTCGGCCCGCTTCACGGCCCTGGTCGAGAACGTGACCTTCGCCACTCCTGAGATCGTCGTCCACGCCGTCAAGGTCCTCAACGGGGAGCTGCGCGAGGGGGACCGCGTCGACGCGGCGCCCGACCTCGTCCGCCGGCAGGCGATCTCGAACAACCACACGGCGACGCACCTCCTCCACGCGGCCTTGAGGCAGGTCCTCGGCGACCATGTCAAGCAGGCCGGCTCGCGCGTCGCCCCCGAGCGCCTGAGGTTCGATTTCACCCATTTCGCCGCCTTGACGCGCGAAGAGGTCCGGCGCGTCGAGGACATCGTCAACGCGCGGGTCCGGGCCGATATCCCCCTCGAGACGCGGGTGACTTCCCTCGACGAAGGCCTCCGCGAGGGCGCCACGGCCATCTTCGAGGAGAAGTACGGGGAGACCGTCAGGGTCGTCGGCATCGGCGACTTCAGCAAGGAGCTCTGCGGCGGCGTCCACGCCCATGCGACGGGCGAGCTGGGCCTTTTCAAGATCGTGTCCGAGGCCGGCATCGCCGCCGGCATGAGGCGCATCGAGGCCGTGACCGGAGAGGGAGCCGTCCGCTACCTTCGCGAGCTCGAGGACGAGCTCGCCGGGCTCGAGAAGGCTCTGGGCGTCGGCCGCAGGGACCTGCCGGCCCGGATCGAGAAGTTGGCCGCCCGGACCGAGGAGCTCGAGAAGGAGATCCGGGAGCTTCGGCGAGACAAGCTGGCCGGGGCCGAAGCCCGGGCGACGCTCATCCGGTCCGTCAAGGGCATGTCCGTCGAGGTCCGGAGGCTCGACGGCCTGAGCATGGCCGAGCTCAGGGACAAGGCGGACGAGCTGAAGAGCAAGCTCGGGAGCGGCGTCGTCGTCATCGGCTCAGCCTCGGAGGGCAGGGCGCTCATCGTCGCCTCCGTGACCAAGGACCTGACCGGCCGCGTCCAGGCCGGCGCCCTCATCAAGGAGCTCGCCCCTGTCATCGGGGGCGGGGGAGGGGGGAGGCCCGACTTCGCCCAGTCCGGCGGCTCCGGGGCCGCTGAGCTCGACAAGGCCCTCGACCTCGTGCCGGGACTCGTCGAGCGGCTGGCGGCCTGACCCCCGGATTCACCCCCCCAGGGGATTGCCAACGGGCCGTCTTTTTGTCAAGATAGGGCCAGCGTGCGATGAAGACCGTCCGACGCGCCTTCGCGGTTTCCCTCCTCCTGGCCCTCGGGCTCTGCCTGAGCGCCTCCGCCGCGGGCGACCTGCGCACGCTCTATCACCCGCTCGTGAAGAAGATCGCCGGCAAGTACCGCCTCGACCCGGAGCTCGTCCATGTCGTCATCCGGGCCGAGTCCAACTACGACGCTTTCGCCATCTCCTCGGCGGGAGCCATGGGCCTGATGCAGCTGATGCCGGCCACCGCCCGCCAGTACGGCGTCATGAACGTCTTCGACCCGGCCCAGAACATCGAGGGCGGTGTCCGCTACCTCAGGGACCTGGTCAAGCTCTACGGCGGCCAGACGAGCCTCGTCCTGGCCGCCTACAACGCCGGCCAGGAGGCCGTCCGGCGGTACAAGGGCATCCCGCCCTACGCGGAGACGCGGTCCTATATCGCCGCCATCATGCGGAGCTACAAGAAGCCCGTGGTCACGACGAGAAACCCCACCTACATGGTCAAGGACGCGGACGGGCGGACCGTCCTCGTCAACGACCCCGCCGACGCCATAAAGAAATAGCCCCCGCTCGGAAAAGATCTCTTCGGATGTTCCGCGGACGCGGCGCCCCGAGCCGCGAGGCCGCGATCCTGCCGCTCGCTGCCGAGAGTCAGATCCGCGTCGGTTGGAGGAACCCCCTTGATGAGCAGGTTGGCGGGGACGATCTCGAAGGTCGCCGGGAGCCGGCCGAGCTGGTCGCCGTCGAGCTCGAGGAGGACCTCTTCGCCTTCCTCGGCCCAGGCCTCGATCCGGCGGCCCTTGACGACCGAGACTTTCGGATGGGTCACGTGGCTCCCGTTCATGAGCTTCCAGCCGTGGCGGCAGAATTCGAGGAAGCGGAAGCCCCGGACGAGGACGGCGTCGAAGAGCCCGTCGTCCAGCCTGGCGTCGGGCGCGACCTTCATGCCCTTGCCGAAGATCTTGCCGTTGGCCACGGCGCCGATCAGGTACTCGCCGTCGGGCAGGGTCTCGCCGTCGACGCGGATGCGGACCCGTTTGTTCCGATAGCGGGCCATGGTCGTGAGCAGGCAGCGCACATAGGAGGAGGCCTTCCGCTGCATCCGGCGCTCCGTGACCTCGCGGACGACCTCGCCGCCGAGGCCGAAATCGGCGACGTTCAGGAAATAGCGCTCCTCCTCCCGCCCGTCGTTGGAGGTGAAACGGACCTGGCCCACGTCCACGCGTA
>DSDX01000050.1 GCA_011048485.1 Candidatus Aminicenantota bacterium
GGGAGATACTCTTCCCGTCGGGAGAGAGACAGACATATCCTCCGAGAATTGAAGAAATGCGGATCTTTCGGAACGTCGGCTTCCTGGCCGCGCTGAGGACGCCGGCCGAGAGCTCGGCCAGTCGTGCCCGGGCCAGGACGACCTCCTCCTTCTGTCCGGGATACCGGTCGATGAGACTCCGGTAGGCCTTCTGGGCCTCCTGGCTGCCCATTTTTTCGTGGCATAGTCCCATGCGGTAAAGGGCCTTGGCGGCGACCGGCTGGTTGTCGGCGAATCTCTCGATGATGCGGCCGTAGATCTCGATGGCCTGTTGAAGATCTCCCTTGGTCTCCTCGAGATAGACGGCCTTTTCGAAGAGTCCCGAGGCCGTCTCCTGTTGGATAGCGCCGGCGGACAGGATGCCGCCGACGACAACCAACAAGACAGTGATGAGAAGCCTTGTGGTCGATTTCATCATTCACCTCCAGGACGTGTCATGCCGACATGTTACGCCCCGGGGCCGTCCCGTGTGTTGAGGAGATATGGATGTTCCGTGGAAGAGGTTCCACAACGTGCCGCCCGCGATCCCCATGCTCTTCAATCCTCGAACTTGTAGCCTAT
The DNA here is from genome assembly GCA_011048485.1 of Candidatus Aminicenantota bacterium. Taxonomy (GTDB): domain Bacteria; phylum Acidobacteriota; class Aminicenantia; order Aminicenantales; family Saccharicenantaceae; genus RBG-16-66-30. The sequence continues at coordinate 601 of DSDX01000050.1, forward strand.
GCTGTGGACGCTCAGGATATGTTCGGGTCTCGAAGGATCGTCCTCCACCTTCTTCCGGATGTGGGCGACATGGCTGTCCACGGTCCGGTGGGAGACGGCCAGGTTGTCGACGCCCCAGACGAGGTCCAGGAACTCGTCCCTGGTGACGACCTGCCCCTTCCTCGTGACCAGGACCTTGAGGATCCTGAGTTCGAGCGGCGTCAGGCCCAGGGGCCGTCCGTCCTTGCGGGATTCGAACTTCTTGAAGTCGAGCTCGATCTTCCCGAAGCGGTACACATCCAGTCCCGCCTGGTAGTCCTCGACGCGGCGGAATAGGGCCTTGACGCGGGCCGAGACCTCCTTCAAGCTGAACGGCTTGGTCACGTAATCGTCCGCCCCGACCTCCAGTCCCAGGACCTTGTCCAGCTCTTCGTCCCGGACCGTCAGCATCATGATCGGGGACGTCACGCCCTCCTGCCGGACCTTCTTGCAGACCTCGAAGCCGTCCAGGCCGGGGAGCATGACGTCCAGGATGAGGAGGTCGGGCCTGGCTTCCAGGGCCTTGGCCAATCCCTCCGGTCCGTCCGCGGCCGTGATGACCTGATAGCCTTGCGCTGTCAGGGCATCACGGAGGATGAGGCGGATCCCGCCGTCGTCCTCGACGATCAGGATGGTCTTGGTCGCGGTCATGGCTGTCCTCCGCGGACGGGCAGGATAATGGACACGCGAGTTCCCTCGCCGGGCCGGCTCTGGATGACGACATCGCCGTGATGGGCGTGCACGATGTGCCGCACCAGCGCCAAACCGAGGCCGGTGCCGGTGGGCGACACGGACGCGGCCCGCTTGCCCCGATAGAACTTTTCGAAGATCTTTTTCTGCTCGTTCTCGGGGATGCCGATGCCCTTGTCCCGGACGGCGATCTCGACGGCGTCGTCCTTCTTGCGGACCTCGACATCGATCGTCGCGTCGCCCGGCGAGAACTTCACGGCGTTGTCCAGGATGTTGTGGAGGGCCTGGCCGATGGCTTCCTCGTCGAGGGGCACGGCAGAAACGCCGTCATCGGTCCGGAATCCGATCCGGAAGCCCGCGGTGCCGCTCTCCTTCTCGAATGACCGGATCTCCCGTTCCACCAGCCGGGCGACATCGGCCGGCCGCAGGCGATAGTCCCGTTTCCCGTCCTCGATCTTGCTGAAGTCCAGGACGTTCTTGACCAGCCTCTTGAGCCGATCAGAGTCGTGCTGCAGGATGCCGACGTACTCGCGCGTCTTGACCGGGTCCTCGACGTCCCCGCCGAGGAGGTGCTCCAGGATGGCCCCCATGGCCGTGAGGGGGGTCTTGAACTCGTGCGAGACCGAGGCGATGAAGTCCGACTTGAGCTTGAGCAGGCTGGCCTCCTGGACGATGGTGCGGACGACGAGGCCCGAGCCGATGAACAGAATGACCAGCAGAGCCAGAATGATCCAGAAAAAGAGGTTCCGGTAGAGAGGGATGTCCGGACCTCCGGGTCCGGCCGGATAGAGCTCGAGCCGCCAGGGGAGAGAAGATCCCTGCAAGACATCGGTGAGGACGGGCCTGGCCCCGGGAGGATCTTGTCCCGGCGATCCGAAGACGATCCCGCCGGTGAGGTTCGACCGAGCGACAAGGGCGACGCCGGGAGGCGCGGGCTGCGATGCCAAGGGGTCGAACAGCCGTTTCATATCGCCAAGCATGAGCAACGCGCCCAGGAAGGCTCCGTCCCGGGCGGCCCCCGCCCGGTCGAGGCGGGCGATAAGGGCCACGACATCGTGGTCCTCGAACGCGAAGGCCGTCTTCAGGACGAGGCCTTCCGCCCGGCCCTCGCCCTCGAGGTCGCGGGTCAGGCCGGGCAGGACATCCGTCCGGACGGTCCGGGCGAGTCTCCACGCCGTCATCCTCTTGTCGATGAGGTCTTGGCGGTTTTCGACGGCGGCCCGGTAGCCGGCCGGAACAACCGCGGCGGCGGCCGAGGCCAGCGCCGCTTCGGTCTTTTCCCGGAGCATGTCCGCGTAGAATTGGAACGGAGCGCCGGCGAGAGACCATGGGTTGTCCTGCAGCCTGGAGTAGGCTTCGAGGGAATCATCGAAGAAGCGTTCCAGATCGCGGTCGGCCAGGAGAGCGTCCAGGAGCTCGAAGCGGGCGGCCAGCTCCAACGGCCGTCCCGATTCCGTGGGGAGATCGGAACAGGTCTCGATGAGAGAGCGATAGATGGCTGCGGCCGTGACGCGATCTCCCTGTTTAGCCTCGCAACGGGCGATGCGGTTCAGGAGCCAGGCCTTGATCCGGCGGTCATGGGCCTCGCCGTGGAGCCTCCGATAGCGGGTTATGGCCTTGGAGAGCTCGCCGCGGCCGAACTCGGAGGTCTCGGCTTCCCTCAGCTCCGGCCCCAACGCTTTCCAGCCCTCCGGAACCGCGATGGAATCGGCGCGGGGAGGGCTTTCCTGGAAGGCCGGAAACCACATCTCGTCGGCGCTCCCCCATATGACGATCTCACCGATAAGACTTTCGCCCTGAAGACCAGCCGAGATAGCGCCGCGGATCGCACCGAGATCGCCTTCAAGGAAGGCCGGGCTCGATGCCAGCCCCTTCAAGCTCGACGCCCTCCTATCGATGAGATCCGCGACCTCGGACTTGACATCGGCCAAGAACGCTCGCTGCTCGTCGAACGTCCGCTGCCGGAGCTTGTATCTTTCGTTGGCAATGGCCCGGATGCCGAAGACGGCGAGAAGAAGGGCGGGAAGGAAGACGACGACGACATAGACGGCCAGGAGCTTCTTATGCCGGCCGAGGGCATCCTTGAAGTTCTCGAACATGCCGTCGGGGTTGTGGAGCCACGGCCAGATGTGCGCGACCCAGCCGCCGTGCGCGTCGTTCCAGCTCAGAGGAGTGCCGAGCCCCTGCAGGATCGGCGGTTGGCCCGGGTA
>DSDX01000405.1 GCA_011048485.1 Candidatus Aminicenantota bacterium
GAGGGCATCGTCATCGTCGAGGCGACGACGGACGTGTACGGGCGGGTGACTAGCGTCAAGGTGTTGCGGTCGATCCCGCTGCTCGACCAGGCGGCCATCGACGCGGTCCGGCAGTGGGTCTACGAGCCGATGATCATCAACGGCCGGCCCCGGCCGGTCGTCTTCACCGTGACCGTCCGGTTTCAGCTCAAGTGAGCCCGGCCGCGGGGTGAGCCCTCCCGGGAGGGACGGGCTCCGGCCATTAGCCGTTGGCGGTGAGGAAATCACCCCCCCTGAATCATCACCCCCGAGGATTGAATCGTCCCGGGCTTGGCCCGATAGTGGTTATCGTGAATGATGGGTAACGCCATGAAAGCGATGCGATTCCCGGTCCTCTTCCTGCTCGGGGCGTGCGTCGTCCTGGCCTCGGCCGCGCGGGCCGAGATCGTCGTCCGGCTCGAAGCGACGGCCGAGAGCGTCCCCGTCCACCTCGAGCCCGATGACGGCAGCCCGGTCGTGGAAACGCTCTCCCGCGGCGATGTCGTCAAGCTCTCGAGCCCGATCAAGTTCAGGACCCACTGGTACTACGTCCTTTTCGTCTCCTCGCGGTCGGGACGCACCCTGACCGGCTACGTCGTCGACGGGCTCGTCCGCAAGCTCAACTCCACCCTCAAGGTCGTCGACCTCACGCCGGCCGCGCCGGCGATCGACGATCCCGCCGAGTTCGACCTGAGGGGGACGGCGCTGCCCGAGATCGAGTGGGGCGTTCCCGAATCCGTCATCCTGAGGTCCGAAGGCCGGCCCTTCGACCGCGAGCACTCGGGGGACATGGAGTTCCTGCGCTACCACCGCGAACTGCTCGGCAAGAAATGCCTCGTCACCTACGTCCTGATCGGGCGGAAGCTCGGATCCGTCAGGATCCACCTCCTCGAGCGCTACGCCAACAAGGACCGTTACGTCGCGGACTACAACAGCGTCCGGGACTTCCTGAACGCCAAGCTCGGCTCGCCGCGCTACGACAACGTGATCTGGAAGGACCGGGCCTACGCCGAACGGGGCGACGACCTGGGCACGGCCGTCACCTCCGGGACGCTGAGCCTGTCCTCGGAATGGGCCTATCGCGACATGGGGCTGAGGATCAGCCTGTCCGGGGAGAACAGCGAGGTCCTGTTCGCGGCCGAGATCAGCGACCTCAAGACGCGGAATCCGACCTCTTTCTAATCCCTCCTTTCTGTCTTGGCCCCCTTCCCCGCACCCCCCCGGGGAAGGGGGCGCTTCTCGGCGCGGCACGTCGAGGCGGGGAGGGGGGAGTCGAGCCTACTCGATGTTCTTCTGGACGAAACTCATGCTGACGCGGTTCTTGCCCAGCCACTTGCTGTGCATCATGAGCTGCTCGGCGCGCTTGACCAGTGATTCGACCGTGTCGTAGCGCAGGACGAGGCTGGCCCCCATGGAGACCGTGGCGTTGAGCATGCCCGTTTCCACGGCGATGTAGGACTCGGCGACGAGCATGCGCAGCTTGTTGGCGACGATGTCGAGGCGGCCCTCGTCGATGTTGAGCAGGACAACGAGGTATTCCTCGGTGCCCCAGCGGCCGACGATGTCGAAATATCGGGTGTTCTTGTGGAGCGTCCGGGCCACGGTCCGGACGATCTTGCCCGCGTTGAACCGGCCGTGCTTCTCGAGGATCTTGCCGTAGTTGTCGATGTCGACGTAGATCAGGCCGAAAGGCAGGCCATACTTTTGGAATTCCTCCAGGCGGACGGCCAGGGTCATGTCCAGGTAGGTCTTGGAGGGGATGCCCGTTTCGGCGTCGACGAGGCCCATCTTTTCGAGCTCGGTCAGGGCCAGGGGCAGGGTGATCTTGGGCGAGGTGCTGCTGAACGCCTCGACCGCGCCCAGGATCTCGCCGCTCGCCGCGATCACCGGCACGATGCGGAGCGAGACCGGGGTACGATAGCCTTCCTTGTGCTGGAGAAAGACATCGAGGGTCCTCGGCGCCCCGTCCTCGAGGGTCATGGCCACGGGACACTTCTCGCGGCAGACGTCGACGCCGGCGTGGTCCACGAAGAGGACGGACTGCTCCCCGCAGGGCTTGCCCAAGATGGAGGCCCTCTCCCGGCCCGCGATCTGTTCGGCGGCCTTGTTCAGAGCGACGACCTGGCGGTCCTTGTCGAGCCAGATGACGGCGTCCTGGACCTGGTCGAGGACGTTGTCGCAGAAGGTCTTGGTCGCCCCGCCGAAGATGTCAAGGATATTGTGATCGGCCATGGCATCGCCTCGATTTCCTCTCATTCTAAGGGGGGCCGGGATTTTGTCAACAGGTATTTTGGGGCGGGTCGGCGATTGACAGACCGCTAACCTCGTGTTATCCTGCCGACGCCGCCCAGGGGTGCGCCGACATGGACAATCTTCTCGGGACACGGCTCAAGAGGGCCCGCGAGGAGGTCAATCTCAGCCAGGGCGCGTTCGCCAAGTCCCTGGGATTGTCCTCGGAGTACATCTCCCTGCTCGAGGCCGGCAAGAGAACCCCCAGTTTCGACACCCTGTTCAAGATCGCCGGCTTCCTCAACAAGGGCGTTCCCTATTTTTTCGAGGACAGGAAGCCGGCCTTCGACATGCTCCTCGCCGGGGCGGACATGGACGACCGTCTCCGCAAGGAGCTCCTGAAGTTCCGGGCCTCCTGCGAGAAATATCTCCAGCTCGAGGAGGCGACAGGACGGCGCCTCGATCTGGCCCCCCGGTATCCCCGCATCGCCCCCGAGCGTCTGGCCGAGGAGGAGCGGCGCCGCCTCGGCCTGGGCAACGAGCCCATCCGCGACGTCATGGGGCTTTGCGAGGTCAACGGCTGCCGGATCATCCGCCAGACCATCGCCGACGAGGCCCGCATCGCCGGCGTTTTCGTCTTCGACGAGGAGCGCCAGGCCGCCTTCGTCCTGATCAACGCCAACGAGCCGTCCGGCCTGCAGACGCTCGCGGCCGCCCACCTCTACGGCCATTACCTCATGGACCGGGACGACGGCCCCATCGTCGACAATCCCGACGTCATCGTCGACGAGTACGTCTCGCTCTACCCGCCCCGGGAGCAGTACGCCCAGACCTTCGCCTCCCGTTTCCTCGTCCCGCCGGAGAAGCTCCGCGAGCTCATCGAGAAGGACCTCCGGACGAGGTCCCTGGCCTTCGAGGACGTCTTGTTCCTCAAGCGCTATTTCGGCGTCAGCACCCGGGCCATGCTGCGGACCCTGCGCGGCCGCGGCTTCCTGGCCGAGGCGAAGTTCGAGGAGTTCTTCAAGAAGAACCCGGATGAGCGGGAATTAGAGGTGTTCGGCAACCTCTCCGGGCAGGAGGAACGGCGCTCGAGACCCCTGTTCCGCAAATCGCGGACCATCCCGTCGGACCGCTTCCGGCTGCTGGCCGCCGAAGCCGCGGCCATGGAAAAGGCCCGGGCGGCCAGCGCGGCCCCGCTCCCGAAGTCAGGAGGACCCGATGAGTAAAGCCTTACGCATTCTCGTCTATTTTCTCA
>DSDX01000351.1 GCA_011048485.1 Candidatus Aminicenantota bacterium
AAGGATGACCAAGGCCGCCGCCGCCCGACTTCCCCGGTGACCTGCTCGAGATAACGTTTGAGTTCGTTTACCATGATTAAGCGGGCGGCGGCGGCCTTGGTCATCCTTTGCGCCCTGGCTCCGCTGGCGCGGGCCGACTGGAAACAGGAGCTGAACGCCCTGCTCGGCCGCGATCCCGACTACCGGGCGGCCCGGGACTTCCTGGCCGCCGAAGCCGGGAAGCTCGAGGGGGAGGACAAACAAACGGCTGCCTTCATCCTGCCTTTCCTAGCGGCCCGGTCGGGCGACGCCCGGGCGGAACGGGACCTGGTCGCGGAATATTTCGAGACCTATCACGACAACGACCCCCTCTTCGGCTTCCTTGACGAATCCGCCCTGCGCGGGCTCCTCGGTTTCTGGGCCTCGTGGAAGCGCCTCTACCCCCTGGTTTACGACCTTAACCTCCTGTCCTATGCCAGGACCCCGGCGACCGGCCTGCCAGTCTCGGTCGACATCGGTCTCGAGTTGCTGAACGAGGCCTTTTACCGGATCTCGCTCGGACCCTACATCCTCGAGGGGGGGCATTGGCGGGAGGGGTTCCATATCCTGACCATTCCCCTGTCCGGGCTGTTCGAGCGCTCGGACACCTACGAGTTCACCCTCGACCTCAAGGCGGGGGATATCATCTGCCGCAAGCCCCTGCGCCTTCAAGTCGATATCGCCGATGTGGCCCCCGCCCCGGCATCTTCGCCGCGGGACGTCTTCTCGGCCTCTCCGGCCGTCCCGGCCGATCCCATCCGGGAGGGCGAGATATCCGTCTATATCGACGGCAAGCTGGTCCTGCGGAGCCGCAAGATCACGACCCGGCCCGAGTCGTTCACCTTCCCCTTGGGCGGGCCGCTCATGCAGGGCCAGAAACCCTACATGCCCCCCCCTAAAAACGATCCCATGGCCAGCGGCGTCAGCATCCTCGACGCCCTCGCTCTCGCCTACAAGACGATCAAGGACCTGGTGGCCAAGAGGCCCCCCAAGCCGTCGCCGCCTTCCTATCAGAAGGTCAGCGCCCTCTCGTTCGCCTACACGCGCACGGCGTCCGGGGGGCAGGCCGTCTCGGCCCGGGCCACTTTGTCGCTTCCGACGACCAGGGCCGTCATCCTCGAGTCCGAGTCGCCCATTTGACTTCGGCGTGGCGGGTCTGGTATACCTTCACGGTGGAGGACCTCGATGGGCGAAAAGGCAGTCGAAAGACGTCTTTGTCAGCGGTTCAAGATCGCCGGGGCGACCGTTTCCTACCGGAAGGAGAGGTTCTTTCCGACCAGGTCCCGCGGCGACGAGGAGTTTTGTCCCGTCATCGATCTCAGCCGGGGCGGTGTCCGCTTTCTAACCCAGAAGCCCCTGAAGTTCAAGTCCAGGGTCCGCGTCCAGCTTTCCATCCCGGGGGAGCGGTCCCCTCTCGATCTCGTCGGCCGCGTCCGCTGGTCGACATTCAACGCCGGCCAGAGCTATAAGTACCAGGCCGGCGTGCAGTTCAACCCGTACGGTCTCGAGAAGGATCATAACCACCCCCAGGTTCTGACGAGGCTCGTCGCCCTCGAAACAAGGTTCATGGAACCGGCCCCCGCGCCCGAGAAGTCCTAAAGGTCACCCCCGCGGGGCCAAGCCTCAGCGCGTGGCCTTCGGCTTGTCGCCGCGCTCCCCCTCGACGACGACCTGCGAGTAGTCCGCGATCTTCAGCAGCATCCCGGCAATGGACTGGAGAAGCCCCAGGCGGTTCTGCCGCGTTCTTTTGTCCTTGTCCATCACCAGGACCTTGTCGAAGAAGTCGTTCACAACCGGCTGGAGCTTGAAGATGATGCCCTGGGCCCGGGCAAAATCGCCCCGGGCGATCATGGGCAGGGCGTTGCTGGCGACGATCGCGAGCGTCGAGTGGAGTTCCCGTTCCTCCTTCTCGATGAAGAGGTCGGGATTGACCCTGGCCGCGGGCAGGCCTTTGAGGATGTTGTTGATCCTCTTGACCATGAGGATGAAGGGCTCGAATTGGGGGCTGGCCTTGAGCGTGTCCAGGGCCTCGACCCGGGCCTGGACGTCGACGATCCGGTCGACGCCGGGGCCCAGGGCCGCGGCGACAAGGTCGTAGCGGAAGCCCCTTTTCTCCAGAATATACCGCAGGCGGCCGGCGAAGAAATCCTGGCAGGCCGACTTGATCTCCGCCCGCCCGAGGGGCAGCCGGTCGCCGTAGACGGTCAGGACTCGGTCGACGAGGAGCGGGAACGGAAAGCGCAGTTTGCGGTCCAGGGCGACCTTGCAGACGCCGTGGGCGTTGCGACGCAGGCCAAAGGGGTCGCTCGATCCGCTGACCTGGAGGCCAACGCCGATCCCGCCGACGATCGAATCCATCTTGTCGGCGATCGAGAGGACGGCCCCCGGGACCGTGGCCGGCGAGACGTCCTCGAGACCCCCGGGCTGATAGTGCTCGTAGACCGCCCGGGTGACGGCGTCCGGATAGCCCTCCTCCTCCAAGTAAAGCCCGCCCATCCGTCCCTGGAGTCCGGAGAACTCGTTGACCATCTCGGTCAGGAGGTCGGCTTTGCAGAGGGAAGCGGCCTGGACGCAGGCGGCCTTGTCCTCGGACGCGCCGAGCTTGTCGCAGAGATAGGCGGCGAGCTTTTTCAGGCGCTCGGTCTTGTCCTCGTAGGTGCCCAGTTTTTCCTGGAAAAGGACGCTCTTCAGCCCCGCCGCCCGTTCGGCCAAGGGGACTTTGCGGTCCTGGTCCCAGAAGAAGCGGGCGTCCTCGAGCCGGGCCCGGAGAACCCGCTCGTTGCCGCGCCGGATGAGACCCTTGACGTCCGCGGGGGCGTCGGCCACGCCCAGGAAGTACGGCAGCTGCTTCGCGTCGCGGACGACAGAAAAGAGCTTCTGGCCCTCGCGCATGGCCGTGGACAAGACCTCGATCGGAAGCGACAGATAGGACTCGGGGAAAGAGCCCAAGATGACAAGGGGGTGCTCGACGTTGAGGGTCAGGTCGTCGAGAAGTTCCGGGTCCGGGTAGGCCCGGGCCCCGAGCGGCGCCAGCGCGACCTCGATCTGGTCGACGATCATCTTCTTGCGCTCGGCCGGGTCGACGATGACGGAGCTCTTCGCGAGCGCCTCCCGGTATGAGTCGAGGTCCGCGGCCTTGACCGGGCCGGGCGCGGCGATCCTGTGCCCGATCGTCACGTCCGCGGCCGCGAATCCCTCGAACGCCGTGGCGACGGGCCGGCCTCCGAAGACGCAGAGCAGCCCGTGGATGGGCCGGGAGAACCGGAACGGGCTGGCGCCCCAACGCATCATCTTCGGGAACGTGAGCGCGCCCAGGACCCGCGGCACAACGGCCGCGAGGATGTCCGCGGTCGGCGTGCCCTTGGCCAGGCGCCTGAAGCCGAGGTACTCTCCCTTGGGGGTCCGGACGGCCTCGAGCCGGGCCTCGTCGACGCCCTGGGACCTGGCGAAGCCCCGTCCGGCCGGGGTC
>DSDX01000114.1 GCA_011048485.1 Candidatus Aminicenantota bacterium
GTCCGCGGGCTCCTTGCGGATCTCGGTCGGACGCGAGAAGGACAGCAACGCCGACAGGATCTCGTCGATCCTGTCGGTCTCGCTCAGGGCGACGCCGAGGAGCTTCTTCTCGTTGGCTTCGCGGCAGCGCGATTCCAAGTACTGGAGCGACGACCGGATCGAGGTCAGCGGGTTGCGGATCTCGTGGGCGGCCCCGGCGGCCAACTCGCCGATCGTGGCCAGGCGGTCGGCCCGGAGCATCCGGCGGAACCGCTCCTTCTGCTCCTTGTAGAGGAGCGCGTTCTCGAGGGCGATGCCGGCTTGGGGCATGAGCGAATCGATGAAAGCCGAGTCCTCGGACGAATAGTCGCCGCCGCGCTCCCGCGGGCCGACGCCCAGGATGCCGATCAGCCTGTTCATGGACAGGACCGGGTAGCACAGGGCCAGCCCAAGACGGCCGATGACGTCCTTCTCCCGCTCCCCCAGGAAGCCGAAAACGCCGGGCCGGCGTCGGACGTCGAGGAAGGTCTTGTTGACCTTGAGCCACCGGGCCAGCCGGTCCTCGCCCGAGAGGACGGTGCCGTGCAGGACCGCGGGGTCGTAGCCCGACGAGGCCCCGACCCGGAACTGGCCGATGTCGCTGTCGTGGATGAAAAGGACCAGGCGATCGACCGCCGCGGCCTCTTTGATCGTGCCGAGGAGGTTCAAGGCGATCTGATCGAAATCCTCGATGAGATTGAGGCTCTCGGTGAACTCCCGGAAGATGGTCCAGGGGGGCGTGCCGCGGCGCTTCCCGCCCCGGGAGCCTTGGCGGATGCGGCTGAGGATGGTCATGCGCGTGGTCCTGCCCGATGAGGATACAGCATTCAGGCCTCAAAGTAAAAGCGCTGGAATTGGAGAAGATTGGGCAATGGCTTACCCGACCTTGGGTAAAGCATGTCACATATCGGCATCCTCATCGGCTCGATCGATCCTTCCCGGCCTCCCGATATGCGATTTTCAGGCCTTTCTCGACTACCAAATCCCCGTCAACCCGTATAAGCTAGGGAGAAGGCCCACGACCGCTTGGCACCGTCCTTGCAATAGGCCTGAATCCGATGGAGGCTTGCCAATGAAGATCCTTAAGATCGTCGCCGTCCTGACCGCTCTCCTGATCCTGGCCGTTTCGCTGGCCGCCCAGACGGCTCCGGGGGCCGTCCAAGCCCAGGAATCCCAGAGCATGAAGCTCCTGCGCCTGAAGAGCGCCCAGCTGGCCCTCGAGCTGCGAAAGGCCGATTTCGACCGCTACCTCAAGCTCAAAGAGGAGGGGCTGACCTCGGAAGCCGATTTCGCCCAGCGCCAGACGGCCTACCTCCAGGCCCAGGTCGATTACCAGCAGGCCCTCATCAGCTTCATGGGCAGCGAGGCCCGCATCTCGGTCGCCAGCGCGGTCAAGTTCCAGGACCGCAGCGGCAAGAAGTTCGTCCGGGTGACGCTGCGCTACTCGTCCAAGGAGCTCAAGGAGCTGGCCAAGCTCAACATCAGCGCGGAGGACCTCTTCCCGCTCGACTTCATGAAGGAGATCAAGGACGTCTACGTCTCGCTGCTCTCGGAAGGCAAGATCATCTCGGACCCCTACGAGAAGTCCATCGCCTCGATGCCCATCGAGGCCGAGCGCGACGTCACCTTCCAGCTTCTCAAGGACGTCGAGAACCTCGACATCAGCGTCTCCTACCAGGGCAAGACCGAGACGACGTCGGTCTTCCTCCAGAAGGGCATCAGCGCCAACATGGTCACCGTCAACTCGGCCCAGTTCTCCCAGGAGGCCGACCTCGAGAGCACGGCGACCTACGATTTGTCGCTCGAGAAGTTCAGCGGCGAGGCCAACATCTTCAAGCTCGAGGCGGTCAACCTCCCGCCCCAGATCACCTACGATTTCAGCGACCCGGAGACGGGCGCGCGCCTGTCCCAGATCAAGTTCAGCGAGGGCATCACCAGCCTGACGCTTCAGCTCAGGCTTTACCTGCCCAAGAACCCGGACGACCGGGTCATCCTCGACAGGCCGCTCGAGTTCTTCGTCCTGGCCCTTGACGGCGACCAGACGCAAAAGCTGCGGGACTTCGAACAGGCCGCCGGCGCGGCCCCCGTCGATCTCGAGGCGGTCGAGGGCCTCAACGCCGGGTTCGTCAAGCTCGAGCTCATCCCCCGCGGCGTGCCCAAGGTCGAGGTCCAAGCCGTTAATCTCTATCACGAGATCAAGGTCGGGGACACGGTCAGCATGGACGTGACCATCCGCAACACGGGCACGCGGAGGCTCAACAACGTCCGCGTCTTCTGCGATCTGCCGCTGAACTGGCGGGTCGAGATCGCGCCCGACCTCATCTCCACCCTCGAGCAGAACAAGGACGAGGTGGTCAAGATCCAGTTCCTGCCTCCCGAGGGCGTCTCGGTCGGCGATTACGAACCCAAGATCCGGACCGACGCCATCGCCGACAACCGGCGGGTCGAGTCGGAGGACAAGATCGTCCGCATCCATATCAGCTCGAAGGCCAACGTCCTCGGCATCGGGGCCCTGGTCCTGCTCCTCGTCGGCCTGCTCGTCGGCATCGTCGTCTTCGGCATCAAGCTGACCCGGCGGTAAGGGCAGGGGGCATCGGACGGCCATGTGGAGAACGATCTTTCGCAAGGAGCTCCTCGAGAACATCCTGGGCTTCCGATTCCCGCTGTTTTTTCTGATCTGCGCGGTGTTGGTCCTCGCGTCGCTCTATGTCCACCAGTTGGATTACGGCAAACAGGTCCGCGATTACAGTGAGCAAGTGCGCTTGGCCGGCGAGGAACTGGCCGCAGCCCGGCCGGCCGACCTCCACTTCGGCCGTGTTCCGCTCCGGGGCTTTCTCCCACCCTCTCCGCTGGCCGTATTCGCCGCCGGGTTCGAAGCCTCGCTGCCCAAGTTCTATGAGTTCAACGCCGAAGGGCCCAAGCCGGGGAATACCGCGGTCGACGAGGAGTCGGTCCTGTCCGTCTTCGGTCAGCTCGACTTCCTGTACATCATCCAGATGGTGGCCAGCCTCATCGTCCTGTTGTTCGCCTCGGACATGATCGCCGGGGAGAAGGAGAGCGGCACCCTCAGTGTCATCCTGGCCAACAGCGTTCCCCGCCACAGCGTCCTGTGGGGCAAGTTCCTGGGCGGCTTCACCGCCGTCTGGCTGCCGTTCCTGGTCGTCTTCCTGATGGGCGTCATCGTCCTCGGCGTCCTCTCCTTTCCCCTGACGGCGGCCGGGACGCCCCTCCGGCTGACGCTCATCCTGCTGGCCTCGTCCGTGTTCCTGTTAGCGTACTACGCCATTGGCCTGCTCGTCTCGGCCAGCTCGGCCAGGTCCCGGACGGCTCTCGTGGCTATCCTCCTCGTTTGGATCGTTCTGCAGATGGCCATCCCGCGGCTGAGCGATATGATCGCTTCCATCGTTCACCCCGTACCGACCGAGACTTTGGTCTCCATGCAGAAGTCGGTCGCCGCCA
>DSDX01000116.1 GCA_011048485.1 Candidatus Aminicenantota bacterium
ATCCTGCCCCCATGGGCCTCGACGATCTCCCGGACCAGCGTCAATCCAAGGCCGCTGCCCTTGACCGACCGGCTGAGTTCGTTGCCGCCGCGGAAGAAGCGGTCGAAGACCCGGTCGAGGTCATGCTTCTCGATGCCGATGCCGAAGTCCCGAACGGCGATCGCGACATCTTGTCCCTCGACGCGGGCGCCGACGGATATCCGCCGCGACTCCCCCGAATACTTGACGGCGTTGTCGACGAGGTTGGTCACGGCCTGCGTAAGAGCCGTCCGGTCGATCGCGAGGGCCGGCAGCGGGCCCCGGATGTCGAGCTCGATCTCTAAGCCCCCAGGGCTCAAGCGCTCCCGGAAGGACGAGACCACATCGGTCAGCAGGCCGCCCAAGTCCGTTGGCGCGAAGTCGAATTCCGCCCGGCCCTCCTCGATCCTGGCCAGGCTGAGGATGTTGTCCGTGAGGAGCGCCAGCCGCTCGCTCTGCTCGAGCAGGACGTCGTAGTATTTCTGCCGCCTCTCGTCGGACGGCACGCGGCCCGATTGGAGCATCTCGGCGAGCTGCCGGATCGAGGTCAGGGGGCTCCGGAATTCGTGGGAGACCGTCGAAACGAAGTCCGATTTCATCCGGGCCAGCTCCAGCTCATGGGAAACGGAGCGAAGGGTCAGGGCCAGGCCGAAAACGAGAATGCCGGCGATGAGGAGGAAGATGAAGAAGTAGAGGCCGCGGCGCGACAGCAGGAAGGCCTTGAGGAGTCGGGGATGGGCCTGATGGAATTCCAGGGTCCAATCGGGGAAATTCGAGGCGAAGGTCGTTCGAAGGATCGCGGGCCCGTCGGCCGGCTTCTCCGATGACGCCAAGGCCGCTCCGTCGCGGCTCCTGACGACCCAGGCCAGCCCGCCGGAGGGGAACTGGGCGCCAAGGGCCGGCCGGAGGATGTCCTCGCGGAGCCGCTCGGCGTCGACGATCATGCCCCAGGCCGTCTTCGACCCGGCGCCCGCCCGTGCCGCCGGCCTTTCGAGCGAGACGAAGTAGGAATTGTTCTCGATGGTCAAGGTCGATCTGGAGAAAAGGGGATGGGGGCCAGACACCTCGACGCTGTCCGTTGCCTCCAACCTGGCTTGTAACTCCCGGGCCGCGCCGCCCTGGAAAACAAGCAGCCTTTCCGTTTTCGCTCTCGCCGCGGCCTCTTCGTCTCTGAGCCCCTGGAATTCGGCACGCGAGGCTTCGAGGTCGATGTCCGGCGGTGCGTCCGCCAGGCTCGACTCGACCTCGCTCCGGGCCCGGCCAGCGAAGAGTTCGAATTCGGCTTGCTCCAAAGCCCAATCCCGCCGGAGGAGGGCTTGATAGAATTCCAGCGCCGCCCGGAGGGACGCCGCGCCGTCGCCGAGCTCCCGGGAAAGCGAGATGATCTGGAGCGCGGCGGAAGGGCCCAGCGGCAGGCCGCCGGGGATAACGGCCCCGGCGTGGTCCCGCAAGATCCGCCCATATGTCGTGACGGCATCCCGGAGGAGGCCGGCCTTCTTTTGGACCCTGGCCAGAGCGTTCAGGATCAGCCCCTCGAGGCGAGGATCGTCCGTTCGCTCCAGCGCCCTCCTGTAAGACGTCATGGCCCGGGGATAGTCCTTGTCCCTGAATTCCAGGCGCTCGGCGATCTGATAGGACGCCGATCGGCTTGGATCGGCGGCCGGGGAAAGGCCGGCTTCACGGCGGCCGTCGGGAACATAGAGAAGCGTGGCCGTGGGAAATTGGATGCCGTTGCCGGCTTGAATGGAAAAGACCTCCTCGATGAGCGGGTCCAGGGACGGCGATCCGGAGATATCCCTCACGGCCATCGAGAGAGCTCCCTCGGCGGCCCTCAGCTCGTCATCGACCGCGCGGACGACCTGGTCCGCGTCCCGCCGTGCTGCTTCAAGTCGGTTCTTTTCGACCAGGGCCCGGTCGTTCTGGATACCGCGGAAGGCGAAGTAACCCAGGAGGAGGCTCGGGAGGACGATCCCCAACCCGAAGAGGAGAACGATCCTGCGGCGTTGATGCATCGGCCTTTCACCCCACGGCCCTATGGCTCCCTGCCCGCGCCTGACGACGTGCTTTAATTGTAGGATATGGCCCCTGTAAGCACAAGGAAGATTGTCCGAACCCGCTCGGTTGGAGCTTCGATGCCTGAGCCGACGTTCTGGGTCCTGCGTCCTATCCCGGCAAGCTTCCTTTGAAGTCTACCAGCGATAAGTTGCCGTGGCATGAAGCTTCTTGGGCCTTTCGGTGAAGATTCGGTGAAGTGTAAAAAGATGTAAAAAACGAGGCGAGCGTTTGACCGGTTTTTCCCGGCTGTGTTATATGTTGGGTAACGATCACCGCCGGGAAATTCCGAGCTCTCTGCGGGGGGAGCCGAGAGGTCATGATCGCCAGGCTCAAGGACGTATCGGCCAGGACGAAGATCCTCCTCTTCGCCCTCCTCTTCATCATTCTGCCGAGCGGCATCCTGGGCTACCTCGGTTTCAGGTCCATCGGGAGCCGGGGCCTGGTTCTCGAGGAGAACTACCGGAGCATGGCTCGGCTGATGCGGGATGAGCTCCAAGCCGAATGGGCCAACGTCGAAAGGCTCTTCGTCCGCGACATGCTCGAACAGGAATGGCCGCAGGATGCCGGGGCGATCCGGACCCTTCTGGCCCGGGCCGCGGAGCGGTTCCCGGCCATCGGCGAGATGTTCGTCCTCGGGACCGACGGTTCTCTCGCTCACCCCGAGGTCTATCTTGAGGCGAACGTTCGTCCCAGCCCCGGCCAAGGCCAATCGTCCCCTCCGCGAAACAGTTCGATCGAAAAGGGCGAGCGCTACGAGTTCGCCGAGCTCGATCTCCGCTCGGCGGCGCGCTCCTATAAGGAAGCCCTTAGGCAGGCGGCGTCGCCCGAAATCCGGTCCTATGCCCGCCTGCTCCTGGGCCGCTGCTATTTCAAGATGAGGGATTATGAAAGGGCGGCGGAACAATACGTCCTCCTGTCCGAGCATAGCGAAGCGGCCCGTGGCACTGACGGTACGCCCCTGCGGATCATCGGGCTCTTTCAGCTGGCCGGGACGTACGGCCTCATGGGGAGAGCGGACGAGGAGGCCCGGACCTACTTGGCCCTGTTCGAGGAGCTCGGCCTTGGCCCGGCCGGCTTCGAAAGCCGCGAGTTCTATCTTGAATCCGTCCGGCTCGGGCTCGAGGACGCTTCCAGAAGAGGCGTCTTGGGACAAGCCGAGCGGGAGCGCTGGGCCGGCCTTGAACGCGAAGCCGCCGTCCGGGCGGAGACGATGGGACGCCTGGAAGAGGCCCGGCAGGCTCTCATAGCGCGGGTCGGCTTGGACGGTTCTTCGAACGGGCCGTCGGGCTCGGGAGCCGGCCTCTCGCTGGTCCCGCGCCTGACGGTGAGTGGCCGGGACGGGCAGCCTTGCCGGATCAGTTATGTCGCATTGGCGGACGAGGAGGGCCCTTATGCAGACC
>DSDX01000251.1 GCA_011048485.1 Candidatus Aminicenantota bacterium
GCCCTCGACCTCCGGGACGACGACATCTATTGGTGCACGGCCGATCCCGGCTGGGTCACCGGCACGTCCTACGGCATCATCGCCCCCTTCGCCCTGGGCGTCACCCAGTGCGTCCTCGACGCCGGCTTCTCGGCCGAGGCCTGGTACAAGTGGATCGAGAAGCGCAAGGTGACGATGTGGTACTCGGCCCCGACGGCCATCCGCTCGCTCATGAAGGCCGGCGACGAGCTCGTCAAGAAGCACGACTTGTCGTCCCTCCGCCACCTGGCCAGCGTCGGCGAGCCCCTCAACTCCGAGGCCGTCGTCTGGTCGGAGAAGGCCTTCGGCAAGCCCTTCTACGACACCTACTGGCAGACCGAGACCGGCTCGATCGTCATCAGCAATTACCCGGGGATGGAGGTCCGGCCGGGCTCGATGGGCAAGGCCTTCCCGGGCATCACGGCCACCGTCCTCGACCCGGTCAAGAACGAGCCCTACCCGACCCACGGCAAGATCGGCCTCGTGGCCCTCAAGTTCGACTGGCCCTCGCGCATGCGGACCTACTGGAACAACCCCGAGGCGTTCCAGAAGAAGTTCCGCGACGACTGGTACATCACGGGCGACCGGTCCAAGCTCGACGCCGACGGCTACTTCTGGTTCACCGGCCGCGACGACGACATCATCAACACGGCCGGCCACCTGGTCAGCCCGTTCGAGGTCGAGTCGGCCCTGCTCGAGCACCCGGCCGTGGCCGAGTCGGCGGTCGTGTCCAAGCCCGATCCCCTCAACCTCGAGGTCGTCAAGGCCTTCGTCACCCTCAAGCCCGGCTTCACGGCCAGCGCCGACCTCGACCTCGAGATCATGAACTTCATCCGCAAGAAGCTCTCGCCCCTGGCCATGCCCCAGGAGATCGAGTTCGTGCCCTCGCTCCCCAAGACCCGGAGCGGCAAGATCATGCGCCGCCTCCTCCACGCCAAGGAATGGGGCGAGGATATCGGCGACACCTCGACCCTCGAGGACGAATGATGTGAGCACGGAGAGGGGCCGCGGACATGAGAGAAGACGCTGTAATAAGGGGGACAGGTCCCGCGGGTACGCGTCCTCCATTTTGTGAATAAGGAGACTTCATATGGCCGAAGAACTCAAAGACATCGTCCGCGACTACGTCGTCAAGGAGTACCTCGAGGACGACAGCGAGCCCCTGACCTATGACACGCCCCTCATCTCCGGCGGCATCGTCGACTCGTTCTCGATGGTCTCGCTCAAGCGCTTCCTCGAGAACAAGTACCAGATCGCGATCCCGGACGACGAGGCCACGCCGGAGGCCTTCGACTCGGTCAACAAGATCGTCTCGCTCGTCGAGCGCTTCGTCGCTAAAAAATAAGTAAAACGGGGGGCCTGTCCCGAGTTCCCCGGAATTCGGCCCGCGTCCCCCCCCAGCAAAGGAGCAGACACATGGCTTACAGCGACAAGATCCGCGGCGCCTACCAGGCCCAGCTCAAGGCCATCCAGGACGCCGGGCTGTTCAAGCAGGAGCGCTTCATCCACTCGCCCCAGGCCGCCGACATCGAGGTCGAGTACCCGGCCGGCGCGCCCCTCAAGAAGGTCATCAACATGTGCGCCAACAACTACCTCGGGCTGTCGAGCCATCCCGAGGTCGTCAAGGCCGCCCACGAGGGCCTCGACGCGCGCGGCTACGGCATGTCGTCGGTCCGCTTCATCTGCGGCACCCAGGACATCCACCGCGAGCTCGAGACCAAGCTGACCGAGTTCCTGGGGACCGAGGACACGCTTCTCTTTCCCTCCTGCATGGACGCCAACGCCGGCGTCTTCGAGGCCGTCCTGACCAAGGACGACGTCATCATCTCCGACCGCCTCGTCCACGCCTCGCTCGTCGACGGCATCCGGCTCTGCAGCGCCATGCACGACACCATCAAGCACTCCGACATGGGCCATCTCGAGGAGAAGCTCCAGCTCCACGCCGACAGGCGGCTCAAGCTCGTCGTCACCGACGGGGTCTTCTCCATGGACGGCGACACGGCCAAGCTCGACGAGATGGTCCGCGTCTGCGAGAAGCACGACGCCATGGTCCTGGTCGACGACTCCCACGCCTCCGGCTTCATCGGCCAGACCGGCCGCGGCACCCACGAGAAGTGCGGCGTCGTCGGCGAGATCGACATCATCACGACGACCTTCGGCAAGGCCCTCGGCGGGGCCTCCGGGGGCTGCGTCAGCGGCCGCCGCGAGCTCGTCGAGATGTGCCGGCAGCGCGCCCGGCCCTATCTCTTCTCCAACACCATCGCCCCGGTCGTCGTCGAGGGCGTCCTCAAGGTCATGGACATCATCACCCGGTCGACCGAGAGGCGCGACAAGCTCGAGCGCAACGCCGCCTACTGGCGCAAGGGGCTGACCGAGGCCGGCTTCGTCCTCAAGGAAGGGGACACGCCCATCGTCCCGGTCATGCTCTTCAACGCCAAGCTGGCCCAGGACTTCTCGCGGGCCCTCTACGACGAGGGCATCTACGCCATCGGTTTCTTCTTCCCGGTCGTGCCCCAAGGGCAGGCCCGCATCCGGACCCAGATCTCGGCCGGTCACGAGACGCACCATCTCGACAAGGCCCTCGAGGCCTTCACCAAAGTCGGCAAGCGGTTCGACATCCTGGGCAAGACCAAGCAGGAGATCGTCGCCAAGTTCGGCCTGTAAGGGACCGATCGGGAAGGGCAGTATCGAGAGGGACAGTCTCTCTTTTCTCAAGGAGTCAACATGAGCGATAACAAGCTGGCCAACCCCGCGCCCCTCGGCCTGATGGGCTTCGGCATGACCACCGTGCTCCTCAACATCCACAACGCCGGGTTCTTCCCGGTCAGCGCCATGGTCCTGGCCATGGGCATCTTTTACGGCGGCGTCGCCCAGATCATCGCCGGCATCATGGAGTTCAAGAAGGGCAACACCTTCGGCACGACGGCCTTCTCCTCGTACGGCCTGTTCTGGCTGACCCTGGTCGCCCTCTGGGTCATCCCCGGAACGGGCGCCCCGAACGGCGGGGCCACGCCCCTGCCGTACCTGGCCTGGTATCTCTTCCTCTGGGGCGTCTTCACGTTCTTCATGTGGTTCGGCACGTTTGGCAAGAACCGGGCCCTTCAGTTCGTCTTCCTCAGCCTCTGGATCCTGTTCTTCCTCTTGGCCGCGCGCGACTGGACCGGCTCGGAGGTCATCGGCCGGATCGCCGGCTTCGAAGGCATCGTCTGCGGCGCGTCCGCGATCTACCTGGCCATGGCCGAGGTCCTCAACGAGGCCAAGGGCCGGACGGTCCTGCCCATCGGGGTGACGAGCAAGATCATCGACTGAGGCCTCCCCGGCGCGGCCCGATCGCGGGGGGGGGCGTTTGGCCCTTAGGCTATAATAGAAAGTCATGGCCTCCTCAAGGACCTGGAAGATCCGGCTCGGGGGGGCGCTCTCCGCCGCCAGCGCGCAGACGGCGGAGAGC
>DSDX01000109.1 GCA_011048485.1 Candidatus Aminicenantota bacterium
GGCTGTGGATGGACTGGGGCGTCAGGCCGACGTGGCCCATGACCGGGATCTCGGCCTCGACCATGGCCCTGACCAGCTTCAGGCGCTTGGCCGAGGCCCCCTCGATCTTGACCGCGGCGGCGCCGGCTTCCTTGAGGAAGCGCGAGGCGTTCCGAATGGTCTCGTCCGCGCCGAGGTGGAAGGCGAAATAGGGCATATCCCCGACGACGAGGGCCCGGCGGACGGCCCGGGTCACGGCCCGGGTGTGATGGAGCATCTCGTCCATAGTCACGGGAACCGTGTTCTCGTAGCCCAGAACGACCATGCCCAGGGAGTCCCCGACCAGGATGAGGTCGACGCCGCGCTCGTCCAGGATGCGGGCCGTAGGGAAGTCGTAGGCCGTCAGACAGACGATCTTGGGCCCGACGGCCTTGCGGGCCTGGAGCAGGGGGATGGTGATCTTCTCGGTCGGCGTGTTGGCCATTGTCCGTCCTTTCTCCCCATCCCGCCCCGGCGCGGGATTGAGGTAAAGCCGCGTTCGACCGCCGCGCCTCAGGTCCCGGTGCGGCCGGTCCGCCGCCTCCGGGCCTTGTGCCGTTCCCCCGTCACTTCTTGGGTCCCTTGCCCCCGTAGCTCTGGGGAACGTAATAGAGGGAGGCCTTCTTCATATCCCGAAGCTGGTCGAGGAGGTCGAGCACGTCCTCCTCCCGGCCGAAATCGATGTCGTCGGCCTTGACCACGAGCAGGGGCGCTCCCTGGTAATTGAAGAAGAAATAGTCGAAAGCCTCGACGATGTCCTCGAGGTACTTCTCGGAGATGTTCTTCTCGACCGAGTCCCCTTCCCTGGCGATGCGGCGCGTCAGGGATCCCAGCGAGATCTGGAGGTAGATGACCAGGTCGGGCTTGGGGACGCGCTCGGCCAGGATGCCGTAGATCTTCTCGTAGACCAGGAGTTCGTCGTCCGACAGCGTTTGATAGGCGTAGATCTTGTCCTTCTCGAAGAGATAGTCGCAGATGACCCGGTCGACGAAAAGGTCGCGCTGGAGCAGGCGGACCTGCTGGTTGTAACGGTTGGCCAGGAAGACGAGCTGGGCCAGGAAGGCCGTGCCCTCCCGTTCGTTGTAGAAATCCTTGAGGTAGGGGTTGCCGGCGTTGTCGAGCACGACCTTGCCGCCGATCCGCTGGGCCAGGACATTGACGAGCTGTGTCTTCCTCGACCGGAAGACCCCCTCGACGGCGATGTGTTTGAACGGGATCTCGGGAGCGCTTGTCATGCCCATCATGGAGGCCGCTTAGTTTATAACCGAACTCTGACTGTAAGTCAACGGCCCGAGGGGCCGGCGACCGGCGCGCCTCTCGCTCAGGCTTGAGGGGCGGGAGGCGCGGCCTGGGGCATGACGATCCAGGCGATGATGTAGAAGAGCGTCATCGGCAGGACCGCCGTGACCAGGGCCAGCCCCACCCAGAGGAGACGGATGATCGTGACGTCAACGTCGAGATAATCGGCCAGGCCGCCACACACCCCGCCGAGCATCTTCTGGCTGGCCGAACGATAGAGCCTCTTGGTCATGCTAACTCCTTTCCGGGGGAAACGACCCCCTCATTCTATTATACGAAAAACCGCGTCCTTTCGGTTTCCCCGGATAAAAAGCGGGATCGGCCCCGCCCGTGGCGGCGGAAGGCCGGAGGCGTCTTGACTAAAGAGGCGCTTCCCTTTAGGATTGAGGGGTCTATCACGCCTGAAAGGACGTTCTCATGAATGGTTGGACAGGGCAGTTCCTCCGTGTCAATCTGACCGACAAGACCTACAGGGCCGAATCGTTCAGCGAGGAATTCGCTCAGAAATGGGTCGGCGGACGCGGCTTCGCGGTCAAGATCCTGTACGACGAGCTCGCTCCCGGCATTGATCCCCTGGGCCCTGACAACAAGTTCATCGTCGCCCTGGGGCCGATCGCCGGCATCCCCGCCCCCAACACCGGGAAAGCCGTCGTGGCCGGGAAATCCCCCAGCACTGGGGGGTACGGCGACGGCAACCTGGGGACCCGGGTGACCGAGCAGCTCCGCAAGGCCGGCTACGACGCCCTGATCGTCGAGGGCAAAGCGGCCCGGCCGACCATGCTCGTCATCCAGGACGACAAGGTCGAGTTCCTGCCGGCCGACGAGGTCTGGGGCAAGGGCACCTACGAGACCAACGATTGGATCTACGCCAAGTACGGCAAGGGCGCCGGGGTCCTCAACATCGGCCAGGCCGGCGAGAACCTGGTCCGCTACGCCGTCGTCCGCAGCCTCGAGGGGCGGGCCGGCGGCCGGACGGGCATGGGCGCGGTCATGGGATCCAAGCTGCTCAAGGCCATCGTCGTCAGGGGCACCAAACACATCCCCCAGGCCGATCCGGACGGCATGAAGAAGGTCGGCCTGGACGACCTCCGCGAGGTCCATCGCATCGACAAGGAGTCCGGCTGGTCCATCCAGAGCACCAACGGCGTCCTGGCCTGGTGCAACGAGGTGGCCGCCCTGCCGGTCCGGAACTTCCGCAAGACCCACCACCCCGAGGCCTGGAAGGTCGACGGCGAGCGCCTCAACGACGCCCGGATCGCCACCTACGGCTGCCCCAATTGCACCATGCGCTGCGGCATCACCATCCACGACGACGAGGGCCGCGAGTCCGAGCTCGACTACGAGAACATCGCCCTCCTCGGCCCCAACCTCGAGATCTTCGACCTGGCCAAGATGGGATCCCTCAACTACCTCTGTGACGACTACGGCATCGACACGATGTCGAGCGGCTGCGTTCTGAGCTTCTACGCCGACGCCATCGACCACGGGGCCGTGACGGGCGACTACGGCTTCGGCGACGTCCCCGGCTCGAAGCGGCTGCTCGGCGAGATCGCCCGGCGCTCCACGGAGATCGGCAAACTCCTGGCGGAGGGCTCGATGCGGGCGGCCCGCGCGTTCGGCCACGACTCGATCAACTACGCCATGCAGGTCAAGGGCCTGGAGCTGGCCGCCTACAACTGCAAGTTCATCCCGGGCATGGCCCTGGCCTTCGGGGTCAGCCCGATCGGGGCCCATCACAAGGAGTCCTGGATCATCACCTTCGAGCTCAAGCAGTCCGTGCGCGAGTCCTACGGCCCGGAGAAGGCCCAGAAGATCATCGAGCTCCAGAGGATCCGGGGCGGGCTGTTCGAGTACATCGTCGCCTGCCGCTTCCCCTGGATCGAGGTCGGCTGGGGGATCGAGCACTACCCCAAGTACTTCAAGCTCGTCAGCGGGCTCGACTGGACGCTCGACGACTTCTGGACGGTCTCGGACCGCATCTACTCCATGATCAAGCTCTTCTGGCTCCGGGAGTATCCCGCGACCGACCGCAAGCTCGACTATCCGCCGGCCGTCTGGTTCGATCCGTCGAACGTCGACACGGAGGGTCCGATCGCCGGCCTGCACCTCGAGTACGACAAGTACGACGGGCTCCTCCAGCACTACTA
>DSDX01000054.1 GCA_011048485.1 Candidatus Aminicenantota bacterium
ATCGATCCCTATCGCCTGGAGGGCTACAAGGTCACGGCCTTCGAGATCTACCTGCAGCTCGGCCGGCGCGCCCCGGGCACGGTCATCGTGCCGCTCAGCTCCGGCGGCCACCTTCTCGGACTCATGAGAGGCTTCGCCGACCTCGAGCGCGAAGGCCTGATCGCGGACTATCCCCGCTTCGTGGGCGTTCAAGCCGAACCCTGCGCCCCGCTCGCCCGGGCCTTCGAACGCGGCCTCCCGGCCTACGAGCGCGCGGAGGCCGGCCCGACCATCGCCCACGCCATCGCCAATCCGACTCCCCCGGCCGGCAACGCGGTCCTGCGCCTGATCCGCGAGCGCGCCGGGTCGATCCTGTCCGTATCGGACGCGGAGATGCTCGCCGCCCAGCGCGAACTGGCTTTGGCCGAAGGCGTCTTCGGTCAGCCGGAATCGGCCTCGACCCTGGCCGCCCTGCGCAAGCTCGGCGACGCCGGCCGCGTCGGGGACGGCGACGGGCCGGTCGTCCTCGTCGTGACGGGCAGCGGGCTCAAGACCCTGTCCCTGCTCGTCTCGGCGCCCGTCGAGGTCCACCGCATCGCCCTCGACCGGCTCGAAGCCGGTCTGGCCGGGCTGGTCCGCCGCGGCTAGCCTTTCTTGACCAGGAAATTGAAGATCTCGTTCCGGTGCGGGAAGAGGGCCGGAGTGCCGCCGGTGTGCACGAAGACGACCTTGTCGGCCGGCTTGAAGAACCCCGTCCGGATGAGGTCCTTGAGCCCGATCATGGCCTTGGCCGTGTAGACGGGATCGAGCACGATGCCCTCGGTCTGGAAGACCAGCCGGATCGTCTCGGCCACGGCCTTGTCGACCGCGCCGTAGCCTTGGCCCAGGTATTCGTCGAAGACGGTGACGTCGTCGGCCATGACCTCGAGTCCGAGCCCGAGCGCCTCGTCCGTGGCCCGGGCGATCTCGAGGACGTCGTCGGCGAAGGGCCCCTTGGGGTCCGAGACGCTGATGCCGAGGACGCGGCAGCCCGGCGCCAGGGCCTTGGCGCCGATGACGAGCCCCGCCTGGGTCCCGCCCGAACCCGTCGCGTGGACGACGTAGTCTGGCTCCAGGTTGAGGCCGCGCATCCCGTCGAGGATCTCGGCGAAAGCGGCGACATAGCTGATGGCGCCGAGGGGCTTGTCCATGTCGCCCCGGACGAGGGATCCGCCCACAGGCACCAGGTAAGGGGTGTGCCCCTGCCCTCGGACGTCACGCCCCGCCTCGTCCAGGATGTCCATCGCCTGGCCGGGCTTGACGATCCGGCCCTTCTCGGTCTCCAGGAAGCGGATATCGGCGTCGAGGAGGACGTCGAGGAGCACGTTCCCGTCGGCCGTGGCCGGCTGGTCGGCCGGCTTGAAGAGCATCAGGATAGGCTTGAGCCCGAACGTCCTGGCCGCCGCCGCCGTTTGCATGCACCAGTTGGACTGGAGGCCGGCCCAGGTGATGATGACGTCGGCCTTTTTCTCGAGCACGTCGGCGATGATGAACTCGAGCTTGCGCGACTTGTTGCCGCCGAAGGCCAGGCCCGTCAGGTCGTCGCGCTTGACGTAGATCTCCGGGCCGCCGAGCCGGGCCGACAGGCGCTCGAGCTTGCGGAACGGGGTCGGGCGGTGAATGATGTCGACGCGAGGAAAGCGGTCGACGCGGTCGAGGACGTCCCTCGTCGTGGTGGTCATGGCCGAACCTCCCGCCGGCCCGGAGCCGGCTTCAATACCGCGGGTCCTGGAGGACCTCGCCGACCGTCGACTGGGACTTCCCGTCGACCGTCAGGACGATCGTATACTCGCCCGGCCGGACGGGGAAGCTGACGGAGTTCAGATCGCCCATGGCCCCTCGGTAGCCCATTTCGCGGGCCCGCCGGGCGCGGTCCTGGGCCGCTGTCTTCTCCTCAGGCGTCATTTCCCGCCTGCCGGTCATGTTCCAGACGACCGTGTTGAGCCCGATGTCCGTGGGCCCGGCAATCTCGTTGACGAGCATGGTCCCGGCATAGACCTGGACCTTGGCTCCTTCCTTGGGCTTGGACTTGAGCCAATAGGAGATGGACAGGCCGGCCGGTTCGCTCTCGCCGGCGAAGTTGGAGCTGCTCGATTGCCGGCGGTCCTGCCCGATCCAGCGGGGCTTCGGTTCGACGCCGCAAAGATGGAAATCCTTGGCTAGGACCTCAGGCGTGATCTCCTGAAAGGGCTTGATATCGGCGATGAAGGCCCCCCGTCCGTGGGTGGCCACGATGAGGTCCGCCTCCCGGTGATGGATCTTGAGGTCATGGACCGGCTGGGTCGGCATATCGCCGGCCATCTTCGTCCAGGCCAGGCCGGCGTCGAGCGAGACATAGACGCCGAATTCCGTCCCGGCGAAGAGGAGCTTGGGGTTCTTGGGGTCTTCCCTGACGACGTTGACCGGGCCCTCGGCTAGACCGGCGGAAAGGTCGGTCCAGGTCGCGCCGTAATCGGTTGTCTTATAGACGAAGGGCCGGAAGTCGTCGTTCCGGAAGCCCGTGTAGGAGACGTAGGCTGTCCCGGGATCGGAGGGCGAGGCCGCGACGCGGCTGACCCAGTACCCCGGGTTCCCAGCGATCTTGTCGTTGAGCTTGGTCCACAGTCCCCCGTTGTCGCGGGTGACCCAGACGTTGCCGTCGTCGGTGCCGGCCCAGAGGAGGCCGGGGACGAGCGGCGATTCGTCGAAGGTCGTGATCGTGCAGTACTGGATGTTGCCGTCCCCGCCCTTGCCGTTGACCGTCAACTTGGCCGGGTCGTTGGTCGAGAGGTCGGGACTGATCTCGGTCCAGGTCTCGCCTCGGTTGGTCGACATGACGACGATGTTGCCGCAATGATAGATCGTCTCGTTGTCGTGGGCGGAGACGAGAATGGGCGAACACCAGTTCCAACGCGTCTCGGGCTTCTGCCGTTGGTAGGCGATGCCTTCGGACTCGCCCGTCACGAGGTCGATCCGGGTCAAGGTGCCGAATTGGGACTCGTTGTAGAGGGTCGCGTTGGTCGCCCGGTCGAAAACGTTGTACATGCCGTCCCCGCCGCCCATGGAGAACCAGTCCTCGAGCCGGATGGGCGGCCCGGCGCTGGCGGCCCCGCCGAAGCGGCCGCTCGCGCCGACGTTGGTGCTCGGACCCATGTGGCTGCCGTTGTCCTGGAGGCCGCCCGCGACGCGATAGGGATAGGACATGTCGTAATCGATGGCGTAGAACTGGGCCAGGGGCAGGAAATCGGGGTGATACCAGTTCTGGCCCCCGTCCCAGGTTACGCCGAGGCCGTGGTCGTAGCCGAGGAGCATGTGGTCGCTATCCGCCGGGTCGATCCAGAGGGCGTGGTTGTCTCCGCCGAAGCGGAAGGGGGTCGTCCAGGTCTTGCCGCCGTCCCGGGTGGCCAGGACGCCCACGCTGAGGACGTAGACGACGTCGGGATCGTTCGG
>DSDX01000291.1 GCA_011048485.1 Candidatus Aminicenantota bacterium
AAACCCGCGGATAGCGCGTGCAACAGACGTTCCTCTGAAAGAAGGATTTGACTCCCATCCCCGCGCGGGGCCTGAAAACCGCAAATCTCCACGTAGAAAAATCTCTATCGGCAATTTTGGGTTTTTTTGGGTTCTTCTCCCGGGATCGGAAGAAGAACCTTTTTTTATGGTCGGCGAAGGCGGGCGCCGGACAGCCGGATGGCCGCCCGGGCCCCGAAGACGAGGGGATCGACCAAGGGCACGGGCAGATCGGACGGCTCGAGGACAAGGGGGATCTCGGTGCAGCCGGCCACGAGCGCCCGGGCGCCTCGCCGGATCAGGCCGGCGGCGGTCTCGAGCACGGCCTCCCGGGGCCGGCCCTCGACGAAGCCCACCTTGATGCCCCTCCGTCCGTAGATCGCGGTCATGACCTTGGCCTGGTCCCGGGCGGACGGGGCGAGGACCTGGATGCCGGCGTCCCGGAAGGCACCGGCCAGGATCCCGGCTCGAATCGTGCCGGTCGTCGCCAGGAGCCCGACCCGCTCGGGGACGGGCCGCATGCGCTTGACGGCCGCCACGGTTTCGTCGATCAAGCTGATCAGGGGCAGAGGCGCCCGGCGGCCGAGGCGCGGGAGGAACGCGTGGGCCGAGACGCACGCGATGACGGCGAAATCCGCCCCCGCCTCCCGCAATACGCGGAGCCCGCGCAGGATGGCGGCCGCAGGGCTGGGCCCGCCGCCGACGAGGGCCGCCGTCCGGTCCGGGACCTGGGGCAGGCTGTAGAGGACGACCGGCGGATGGTCTTGGTCGCGCCGGGCCCCGGTCTCATGGACGAGGCGCTCGAAGAAGTGGGCCCCCGCTTCCGGTCCCATGCCCCCGAGGACGCCGATCGTCTTAAGCATGGCGGGGCTCATTTGAGAAGGGCCCTGACCCGGTCGAGGGGAATGGCTTCGGCGACATGCCCGTCCCGGCCCTTGGTCCGGACGGCCCTGAACAGGGAATTGAGGATGGCTTCCTCCGACGCCTCGGCGGCGGCCTGGAACAGCGGCGAGATCGCGTCGTCCCGGAGGGTTGTGACCGTCCGGGTCGGCGCCGTCCCGCGGTGGGGGACACGGACGTCCGCCGCGGTCGAGAACGCGACGGCGTAATCGCCGCTGCCGTTGGAATAGTAGCCGCCCGTGCGGGGGATGCCGAGGAGCGCCCGCTTGGCCAGCCGCTCGAGGTTGCGGGCGTCAAGGGGAGCGTCGGTGGCCACGACGATCAGGCAGGAGCCGTCGCCGGAAGTTCGCTCCGGCGCGGCGTCGCCGCCGCCGGAGAAGTCCGGGCGAGGCCTGTCGAAGGCAACTCCGTGGATGGCCAGAACGCCCCCGAAGTTCGTCTGAACGAGGACGCCGACCGTGAATCCGCCGCGCTTCTCGGGGAGCCGGCGCGAGGCCGTGCCGATGCCGCCCTTGTAGTCGAAGCAGGTCGTGCCGGTGCCCGCGCCGACGGCGCCCTCGGCGACCGGGCCGCCCTCGGCGGACCTGATGGCCTCGAGGACGTGGGCCTCGGTGACGTGACGGCCGCGGATGTCGTTGAGCCAGCCGTCGTTCGTCTCGCCCACGACGGGATTGACCGAGGCGACCCTCTCGTTGCCCGGAAGACCGAGCGTCCAGGTGATGACGGCGTTGGCGGCCGTCGGCACGCTCAAGGTGTTGGTCAGGATGACGGGCGTCTCGAGGGTCCCGAGCTCCCGGACCTGAGTGACCCCGGTGAGCTTGCCATAGCCGTTGGCGACCGCGATGCCGGCCGGGACCTTGTCCTGGTAGGTATTGCCGTCGTGGGGCAGGATGGCCGTGACGCCGGTGCGGATATCGGGGCCCTCGGCGAGGGTGACCTGGCCGATCTTGACCCCGGCGACGTCCGTGATGGCGTTGAGAGGGCCGGGGGGGAGGATCCCGACGACGAGGCCCAGATCCCGGGCCCGGGGACGGACGTCGGAGGGCTGGGCGAACGCGGCGGCCAGGATCGCGGCGGCGGTGATCCCGCAGACGAGGACTGTGGCCGGGAAGACGGGCATGGCTTTTTCCTTGATGGACATCGTGTGCTCATGATACGGAGATGCCCCCAAAATAACAAGGTGTCCGCCGTGGGGACCGTCCCTCCGGTTTGACGCCTTGAGCCATCGGGAGCTTTTTGGTATTAGTGGTTGGCCATGACCGGCCTCAAAAGCCCCTTCCTCACCGTGCCGCGCTTCGCGGCCGTGCCCGGGCTCGTCCACGGGTTCGGAAGGGGTGCCTGGACCGAATCGGACTTCCTGGCCTTCGCCGAGGGCCGCGGACTCAAAACGGTCATCATGCGCCAACTCCATGCCGACGCGGTCCACCGCCTGGCCGCCGCGCCTTCGCGAAAGCTCGAGGGTGACGCCCTGGTGACGAACGTCCCCGGATTTCTTCTTGTCATCCGGACGGCCGACTGCCTGCCGGTCCTTCTCGTCGACGAGCCGAACCGGGCCGTCGCGGCCGTCCATTGCGGCTGGCGGGGCACGCAAGAGAGGGTCCTGGAGAAGGCCGTCCGGGCGATGGGCGAGGCTTACGGCTCAAGACCCGAAGAAACGCTGGCCGCGCTCGGTCCCTGCATCGGCGCCGCCTGCTACGAGGTCGGGCCCGAGGTCCGTTCGGGCCATCTTCGGGCCGGCTTTCCGGCGGCGGTCTTCGCGGTCCGGGGGCACGCGCCCGGGGCGGACGCTTCCCTTCAACCGCCCAAGTACCTGCTCGACCTCCGGGCCGCCAACGCCTGGCTCCTCGAGACGTTGGGCTTCGTGAGGGCGAACGTCTTCAACGCCGGCCCGGTCTGCACCCACTGCGAGCCCCGGCTCCTGTCCTATCGCCGCAACCGGACCGATCCCCGCCGGATGTTTAACTTTATTGGATTGAGCTCTTGATAGCCTTCTTTCAGAGGTCCTCTGAGTATAAGGGCTGAGGGCGTTGTCTGAACGAGCATCAGCGGTGATTTAGCCGATCCGAAGCCGGACGAGGGCAGTTTCCCTGGAAACCGCCAAAACGTGTCTGAGCGAGGCTTAGCGCAAGCCGAGCGAGTTGTTTTGGCGCCGAGTCGGGCGCACGGATCGGCGTGAAAAATCACCGCAGCGAGGGAAGACAATCCCCGAAGCCCGATTTGCTTTTTAAAATCGATTTGACTATCCTTGATGGGTTCACAAAGGAGTCGGTTATGGAACGTCCTATCGGCGACATCCAGCTTCCCGGTCTGCCTCCTTTCCGGAAGGGCAAGGTCCGCGACGTCTTCGAGGTCGACGGCAAGCTGCTCATCGTGGCCACGGACCGCGTCTCGGCCTTCGACTGGGTCCTGCCCTCGCTCATCCCCTACAAGGGCAAGGTCCTGACCCAGCTGTCGAAGTTCTGGTTCGACTTCGTCGGCCTGGTCGTCCCCAACCATCTTCTGGCCACCGAGATCAAAG
>DSDX01000409.1 GCA_011048485.1 Candidatus Aminicenantota bacterium
CTCCTCGTTCGAGAGGTAGTAGTAGACGTCGAAATGGCGGGTCTTCATGATCTGGAATTCGAATTTCTTGTATTGGACCTTGTTCCGGCCGTACCATTGGGCCTGGAGGGCGGGCGCGCCCGCTCCGGCCAACAGGCCGGCCAGGGCCAGACCGGCCGCGTATTTCGCGATGATGGAAGTCCGCATAGGGGCTCTCCTTTGCCGTCGATTGTCGAACGGAAAACGCGATGGAAGGGGAATGTCCTCCCGACCGGGAGGTTGTGTTGCGCACATAGGTCGAAACTCCTTTCGACCCCTTTCCGGAACTATCTTAGCAATTCGGCCGGCGTCTGTCTATATCCCCCCCGCCGGCACTTCGTCGCGCCCGGGGCCGAGGAAGCCGGCAGATAGTTGACCGGGCCGGCGCATTTCCTGTAAGATGCCCACCTGACCATGACGACACAGATCATCGTGATCCTGGCGGTCATGATCGCCGCCTACGTCGCCGCCAAGGCGGCCAAAGCCTCGGTCGAGTTGAGCATCTTCGCCGCCGCCGTGGCCGGCGGGCTGTCCGGCGCGTTCATCGAGGCGCCGCCCCTGGGCGAGCTCGGCCGCCATCTCGTCGAGGGCTCGTTCACCTATATCGACGTCATCCTGGTCTTCTTCACCGCCACCCTGTTCATGACCATCGTCAACGACTCGGGCGGCGTAGACTACGTCGTGCGGGCGACCCTCCGGGGCCTGGGGAGGACGCGGATCCTGGCCCTCCTCGCCCTCATGATCATCGTCCTCGTCCCGGGGGCCTTGACCGGGGCCGGAAGCGTCTCCCTCCTCGTCGTCGGCGCGCCCGTGGCCCTGGCCTTGGGCCGGCTCGGCGTCCCGCAGAAGAGAGCGGCGGCCATCCTGTTCATCGTCGCCGGCCTGAGCGCCGCGGCGCCTCCCGTCAACATCTGGGCCATGATCCTGTGCGCCGGGACGGCCATCCCCTATGTCGGGTTCGAGTTCACCCTGGGCATCCCGGTCCTGCTCCTGGGCACGTTCACCGTCCTGGCGCTGGGGTGGAAGAATGCCGCCGGCGCGGGGCCCGCGGCCGACCTGCCGGAGCCGGTCCCAGGAATGACCTGGTGGCGCGTCCTGGCGCCGTTCCTGGTCTTCTTCGGCCTGGTCGCGGCCTATCGCATCTGGCCCTTCGCGACCCCCATCTTCGGTCTGTCGCTCGAATTCGCGCTGGCCGCCGTCGTCGCCCTCGTCCTCAGCCCCAAGAAGATCGCCTTCCTGAAGCTGGCCTCGGACACGGTTCGGAGGCTCCTGCCCCTCCTCGCGACCATGGTCGCGGTCGGCATGCTCCAGCAGATCATGACCGCCACCGGCGTCCGGGGCCTGGTTTCATTCGCCGCCATCTCGACCCCTCTCGTCCTGTTGTTCCTGCTCTTCCCGCTCGTCATCCCCTTCTCCGAAGGGGTCCTGACCTACGGCGCGGCGGCCATCCTCGGCATCCCTCTGATCTGGTTCCTGGACTCCATCGGGTATCACGCCACCGTCGTCATGGCCGGGCTCAGCCTGCTCTGGCCTCTCGGCGACGGTCTGCCGCCGACGGCCCTCATCGGCCGCCTGAGCGTCATGGTGTCCGGATACGACGGCTCCTATAAAGATTTCCTCAAGGCGACCTGGCTGCCCTGGCTGGTCATCACCGCGGTCGCCATGGCCATGATCGTCTTCAGCTCGAAGCTGGCCTTCCTGGTCAAGTGGAGCATGTAGGGGCGATGGAGGAGGGCCGATGATCATCATGATCGCCTATTACCTCATGACGGCCTTCCTGCTCGGCCTGCTCATCTGGAACTTTGTCCGCGCCAGGGACCGAAGGGGCGACCTGGTCCTCTATCTCCTGGTCATGCTGCCCCTGCTTTTGAGGCTGCTCCGATGGAAATGAGGACGGGAGGCGTGAAGCGGGGCGTCGCGGACAAGGCCGTCCTGGCCGCGCTCTTCCTGGCTTTGGCCTTGTGGGGCGGCCTGCCCCTTCGCCGGCATCGCCATCACGACATCCCCATCGTCAAAGGCCCCGGCGTCACGAGGGTCTTCCGCTTGAGCGAGTACTCGCCCGGCCTCAAGGGCACGACCGCCGATACGTTCGTCTTCGAGCTCCGGGGCCGGGAACCCGGCGGCAAGGCCTTGCTCATCGCCAACACGCACTCGAACGAGCCCGAGGGCATGCTCTCGGCCATCATCTTCCTTGAGAACGCCGTGGTCGAGAAGGGCACCCTCTATATCATCCCCGTCTTCAACAACAGCGGCAGCCGGGCCACCCGGCCCGGCGACGGGTACCCTCTCTATTTCGACATCGCCACGGATTGGGGAGCCCGCCGGTTCCGGTTCGGCAACCGCGACGCGTCCCCCTTGGACCAATGGCCCGATCCGGACGTCTACATCCACTACCCGGACCGCCAGCTCCTGTCGTATATCGACGTCCGCAACACCAACCGGACCTGGCCGGGCCGGGCCGACGGCCCGCTTATGGAACGGGTGACGTTCGGGGCCATGGAGCTCATGCGGCGCGAGGGGATCGACGTGGCCATCGACATCCACGGGGCCGAGACCATGTTCCCCGTGACGAACTGCATCGTCGCGCCCGAGAGCTCGGTCCGGATCGCCACCATGGTCGCCATGACCGTCAAGGCCATGGAGGGCTTCGAGAACCACGTCGAGCCGTCGCCGGCCGGCTTCCGCGGCCTGTCCCATCGCGAGATCGGCGACCACGGCCCGTCGCTGCCGTTCCTCCTCGAGGCCCCCATCCCCTTCCTCGACCAGCCGACGGGGCCCAAGACGGTCGAGTTCCTCCTCGACGGCAAGGACCCGTTCCTCCTCAGCCTGTCCGCCAAGGGGAAGCTCTTCGTTCCCTACGACGAGAGCGGCTGGCCGATCGAGAAGAGGGTCGGACAGCACATGTCCGTCTGCCTGGAGATCTTCCGCCAGTTCTCGAGGAAGAGCGCCGACCGGCCCATCGCCGTGAGCGGCGTCCCCCGCTACGCCGACGTGGCCGAGAACGGGGTCGGACGCTATCTCGCCGACCCGTCCAAGGCCGCTCCCGGCGACATCGTCATGAATTGAACGGGCCGGCCCGACGGCCGCCCCCTGGAGGTATCCATATGATGCGCAGCCTGAAAGCGATGGCCTCGGTCCTGGCCGCCGCGGCTATCGTCCTCCTCGCCGCCGGCCCGGGACCCGGTCTGGGCGGCCGACCGGCCGTGTCCGCCGGCCCCGACGTCGACAGGCTCTTCGAGGCCTGCACGGTCATCATGGTCGGCCGGGCGGCCTCGACGGACGGTTCCGTTATGAGCACCCATGCGGCCGATTGCGGCGTCTGTGACTTCACCTGGCACCACGTCCCGGCCGCCGATCACAAGCCCGGCGAAATGAGACGGCTCTACAACATCAACCAGATCCGGACC
>DSDX01000289.1 GCA_011048485.1 Candidatus Aminicenantota bacterium
GATCGCGGCCACGGTGTCGAGCCGCTTGACCTTGCCGGTCAGCTTGAAGCCGAAGGCCGGGTCGACGATCGTCCGGGTGTAGACGATCGACTGGAGCGGGCCCTCCTCGACCGCCCCGCCGAACTGCCAGAGGTCGCTGCCCTCGAGGAAGAAAGGCCGCTTCTCCTGGTAGTAGAGCGAATAGCGCTGATTGAAGTCGACCTGGCCCGCGTCGGCCTCGACCTGGCTGAAATCGGGATTGACCGTCGCGTCCAGCGTCAGGTCCGAGGTCAGGCCGAGCTTGCCGGTGAGGCTGAGATCGCCGATGTCGTAGGCCTCGTTGCGGACGGGCCGGCCCTGGCTCGCCTCGGTCGCCTCCTGGGTCCGGCCATAGGTGAAGGCCGGCAGGAGCTCGACGACCCGCCTGTACTTGATCCCCGAGACCTCGAACACCTGGGCTTGGCCGAGAAGCGAGCCGTAGTTGGGATCGAGGGGCGGGAAGCTGACCTGCTCCGATGTCCGGGTGAAGAAGCGGACGAAGAAGATGCGCCAGGGCATGACCTCGCGGTCCGGGAAGCGCAGGCTTTTCAGCGGGATGCGGGCCTCGACGGACCAGCCTCCCTCGTCGATCCGGCCCGCGCTGTACCAGACCGCGTCAAAGGTCAGCTCGAGGTTGCCCTGGACATTGACCATGCCGTCGCCCTGGATGCCGAAGGGATTGAGGGCGAAGGAGAAGCCGCTCTGGCGGTCGTTGAAGGTGTCGAGAATGATGAAGACGACGTCGTCCTGGAAGACGTTGTCGCGCCTGCTGACCGAGCCCTTGATCTTGGACGGCTCGCTGTCCTGGCACCGGAAGGCGAAGTAGAAATTCTCGGCGTCGTAGGCCACGAACGCCTCGGTCCCCTGGCTCGCGTCCTTGCCGTAGTCGGGCTTGAAGGTCTTGAAGCCGTCCACCTTGAGGCCGGCTGCCCAGGCAGGATCGTCGAGGACGCCGTCGATCACCGGCGGGGTTTCGGCCATGGCCAGGGCCGGGACCGGATCTTCGGATCGCGACGTCCGCGAGGCAACCCCGGCGCCACGCTCTCCCTCGGCGACGCCGGCCCAGGCCGTCACGGCCGCCATGAACAGCCCTAAGAACCGCGTCGTCATCTTCTCGGCCATTGTCCTCTCCGCGCCCTCGTGAACCCGAGGCGCAACGATGGCGTTTTCTGATACTACGTCCCGGCACCGCCAAAGGTTCCTCCGGGCCGGGCGATTGACGCCGCGCCCTCGAGCGAGTACTCTAGGGCCAAGACGCCGAGCGCGCCCGTGACTTCGCCATGAGCCAAGCCCGACCGATCGTCAATGTCCTTTGGACCGGGGGCCTCGACTCGAGCTTCCGGATGGTCCAGCTGTCCCGGCTCGATGTCCGCGCGCAGCCCTATTACGTCTCGGATGACCGGGAATCGGAGCCGTTCGAGCTCAACGCGATCAAGCGGGTCACCGAGGACATCAAGGCCCATCCCGGCACCATTTTCCAGCTCCTGCCCCTGATCATCGTGCCCAGGCGGCAGATCGAGCCCGATCCGGAGATCACGGAGGCCTATCGCAGGGTCTGCGGGCGGCACCCGATCGGCTGGCAGTACGAGTGGCTGGCCCGGCTCTCGAAGTCCGTGGACGGGCTCGAGATCGGCCTCGAGCGCCCCGGCCCCACGGGGGCCTCGCGCTGCATCGCGAACCTGGGCCGGACCAGGGTCGTCAGCGACGGCCCCGTCCCCTACGCCGTCCTCGATCCCGAGTCGTCGGATCCCGACCTGTTCACGGTCTTCGGGAGATTCCACTTTCCCCTCCCTTTGTTCGAATTCCGCAAGCTCGATGAGCTGCCAAAATACAGGGAATGGGGATTCGGATCGACCATCGACAAAACGTGGTTCTGCCACTGGCCGATCGAGGGCCGGCCGTGCGGATACTGCAAGCCGTGCGTTTCGCTGATCCATGAGGGCTTGGCTTTTCGTTTCACCCGGTCCGGGCTTCGCAGGTACCGGCTCCGCGCGGTCTATAACCTGGGCAGGAAGATCAAAGCCGTCATCCGGCAGAAGCTCGGGACGCGGACGGACGGCGGGGCCCGCTCTTGAGAGGCACGCGACCATGACGCCCAAAGGTGAACCATGAGCACCGATCCCCAGACCTACCGGGTCCTCTGGACGGGAGGCCTCGACTCGAGCTTCCGGATGGTCCAGCTGTCCCGGCACGACGTCCGGGTGCAGCCGTACTACGTCTCCGATGACCGGGAATCGGAGCGATTCGAGCTCGAGGCGATCCGGCGGATCACGGACGACATCAAGGCCCATCCCGGCACGGCCTGCACGCTCCTGCCCCTCGTCGTCGTCAAGAGCCGCGAGATCGAGCCGGACAGGGAGATCACGGAGGCCTACCACAGGCTCCGCACAAAATTCCCGATCGGCTCGCAGTTCGAGTGGATCGCCCGGCTCACGAAGTCCGTGGACGGGCTCGAGCTCTGCGCGGAAGGCGAGCCCCACGCGCGGGGGACGAACTGCGTCAAGACGCTGGGCCGGGTCAGGACGGTCACCGACTGCCCCGCCCCCTACGCCGCCCTCGATCGGGAGTCCTCGGACCCCGACCTGCTCAAGGTCTTCGGGAGGCTCCATTTCCCGCTCCCGCTGTTCGAGATCACCAAGCTCCAGGAGCTCCAGCTCTACAAGGAATGGGGATTCGGATCGACCATCGACAAAACCTGGTTCTGCCACTCCCCCGTCCGCGGCCGCCCCTGCGGGTTCTGCAAGCCCTGCGCCGCGGCGATACACGCCGGCCTGGACTTTCGATTCGGACGGTCCGCGCTCTTCAGATACCGGTTCCGCAAGGTCTATGCGTTCGCCAAAAAGATCAAAGCCGTGCTCCGCCGTCATCGTGCGGTCGCCACCATGGCCGGACTGGCTCTGCTCCTGGCGGCAACCGCCTGCCGGTCCCAGCCGCCGGCCGACATCCCCGGCGAGTTCACCTTCCACGGCACGGCCGTCCATCCGGCCGCCGTCCGCGCCCTCTACAGGTCGACGACCGGGCTCATCGACCTGGCCGAGTTCAAGACCGGCTTCGAGGCCCGTCAATGGG
Organism: Candidatus Aminicenantota bacterium; assembly: GCA_011048485.1. Lineage (GTDB taxonomy): Bacteria > Acidobacteriota > Aminicenantia > Aminicenantales > Saccharicenantaceae > RBG-16-66-30. The sequence goes on from DSDX01000289.1 coordinate 3,088, forward strand.
AGGACCAGTTCGGCTGGTGGGTGACGGAATTCGACGTCGACCTGGCCACCGGCCGGACGCCCTTCTTCGCCTACGCCGCCTTCGCCGGGCCGGTCGAAGCCGGGGCCGAATACTACGTCCTCTCGATCACGTTCAACGAGGGCGAGCCGTCCGACGTCGACAACATCATCCTCCTCCAGAAGAGCGGCAGCCGATTGGGCCTGCTCCGGATCTGGGTCGAGGGCAGCGATTGCAACGGCGGCATCCACTCCGAGCGCATGGAGGGCGACGAGTTCCTCTACGCCCGGGACCTCACCCCCATGGGCCTGCTCAA
>DSDX01000180.1 GCA_011048485.1 Candidatus Aminicenantota bacterium
GGACGAACGTCTTCGCTTTGCCGCCGAGGTGCATGACGCACATCAAGCTGCGCTTTTTCTCCTCGTCGGCCCGGGCCTTCTGCATCGGCTGGAGATAGGGATCCTTCCAGCTCCAGATATCGACCTTGATCGGTTCGGGGGCGTCCTTGGGCTCCGGCTTGGGTCGGGGGGCGATGCCGAAGAAGAGGCGGTGGCCATCCTCGGAGAAGCTGAGGGTCCCGTTCTCGCTGACGGCCATGCCGTCGGGAAAGCCCTTGGTCGAACCGGAGACGAGCTCCGCGGCGGCGGCGGCCGGCGGGACCCAGTGGTAGAGCTTGAAGACCGGCTTCTCGGCCTCGTAGTCGTCGCGGTCCGAAACGAAGGCGGCCTGGCTTCCCTCCTTGTCGAAGGTCAGGTTCTTGTAGTGGCCGAGCCCCTTGAGCAGGGCCACCGTCCCGCCTGAGGCGCTCTCCCAGGCGAAGGCGCCGTCGTTCTCGGGGGTCTTGGAGGAGACGGCGTAGGCGAGCCAGGACCCGTCCTTGTTCCAGACGTAGTCCGTGACCTCCGGGACTTTGACCTCCTTGCCCGTGGCCAGCTCGCGGACGACGAGATCGTTGCCGGGCTCTTTTTTCTTCTCTTCCTTCTCGGCTTCCTCCGCCTTCTTCTCCTCGGACTTCGCTTCCGGCTTGACCTCGGGCTTCGCTTCCGGCTCCTTGGCCGCCTCTTCCTTTTTCTCCGCGTCCTTCTTCTCGTCCGGTTTCTTGAGCGGGGGCTCGCAGAGGTAGGCGACGAAGGCCCCGCCCTCCTCGGCGACCTTGAAGCTCTTGACCCGCTCGACCGTCGTCACGTGGCCGGTGCCGAGCTCCATGATGCCCAGGGCGTTCTTGGGCTGCTCGTCGGGTTTCTTCTTATCTTTCTTGGCCTTGTCCACGTCCGCCTTGGGCGGGGCGATGGTGAAGACGACGAACTTGCCGTCGATCGTGACGGCCGGCTGGTTGCCGCGGGGGGACCGGAACTCCCGGTCGGTCCTGAGGTCCCGGACGACGAGCTCGCCGTCTCCCTCTCCGGGGACCAGGGCGTAAGCCAGCCACTGCCCGTCGCGGGTGAGCTGGGTCGAGCGGATCGACATCCAGCCGTCGTAGGCGTCATAGGACAGGGGCTTCTTCTGTCCGGCCGCGGTCCCCGCCCCCGCGGCGAGGGACAGGACGACAGCGGCGAGGGCCAGGATCCTGGCATAGGAAAGTCCGGTACGCTTGTTCATGGGGCCTCCTAAGATTGAGTGGAACGGTCCCCGGAGCGAACCGTCCCCGGGTTCGGGTTCGGACGCGGGATCGTCCCCGCCGGGGGCCGTCCCGTATGTTCTGCTCCGGCGCGCGAGAGCATGAGAGGCGAATATACCAGCGCTCGGGCCGAGCGTCAATCGAAGGGCCGGCGCGAACCCCGGCCGCCTCAGCCGGTGAAGTAGAGGTAGGCGGCCAGGATGAGGGCCAGGACGAGGCCGGAGGCGACGACGTCGGCGGCGGTCCAGCTCGACCGCGACTCCTTTCGATGCTCGGCCGTGACCGTGCCGTAGGTCAGGCCGGCGATCTTCTCGTAGGCCGGTTTCTCCGTCAGGTAGCTGACGACGATCATGACGGCGGCGCTGATGAGGAAGATGACCAGGCTGTAGTACTGGAAGAAGATGTTGTTGACGACCCACAGGAACGAACCCTCGGCGTAGGAGAAACCGGTCCCGAGCTTGACCGGCGTGTCGACGGCCAGGCGGAAGAGCCCCAGGGCGAAGCCCGTGCCGAGCGCGGCCAGGCAGCCTTTGGCGTTCAACCGTTTCATGAAGACGCCAAAGAAGAAGACGACGAAAATGGGCGGGGCGAGGTAGGACTGGACGTTCTGAAGATAGTCGTAGAGGCCCTTGCCGCCTTGGATGACCGGGATCCAGAGCAGGCCGATGAGGACCATGATCCCGGTGGCCACCCGGCCGATCCAGACCAGGCGCTCTTGGGTCACTTGCGGCCGAAGGCGCTGGTAGAAGTCCATGGTGAAGAGCGTCGCGGCGGCGTTGAACGCGCCGGCCAGCGAGCTCATGAGCGCGGCCAGGAGGCCGGCCACGACCAGGCCGCGGACCCCGATCGGAAGGACCGCGGCCACGAGCATGGGGAAGGCCTTCTGGGCGTTGTCCCGGATGAGCTCGCCGCCGGGGCCGAAGAACTCCTGCTGGAGGGCCTGGATCCCGCCGCTCTTGGCCAGGGCGAAGGCGATGATGCCGGGGATGATGAAGATGAAGACGGGCAGGAGCTTGAGGAAGGCCGCGGCGATCGAGCCTCGGCGGGCCTGGCGCTCGTTCGGGGCGCCGAGCACCCTTTGGACGATATACTGGTCGGTGCACCAGTACCACAGTCCGATGATGGGCGCGCAGAAGAGCATGCCGACCCAGGGATAGTTGTCGTTGAAGTACCAGGCCATCCGGCCGGCCTCCTTGACCGGCGCCCAGGTCCCTTCGACGCCCGCCGGGACGAGCGGTTTCCAGAGATTGAACATCTCGCCCCCGGTGATCTCGCGGAGGGCCCCCCAGCCGCCGAGGGCCTTCAGGCCGAAGTAGGTCACCAGCGCCGAGCCGATGACGAGCACGAACGTCTGCAGGGCTTCGGTGTAGGCGACGGCCTTGAGCCCGCCCATGACCGTGTAGAGCCCGGTGATGAGGATGACCAGGATGGAGCCGATCCAGAAGCTGTCCAGCCCGAACCAGCTGAGCTCGGGCAGGAGGACGCTGAAGACGACGCCGCCGGCAAAGATGCCGACGGCCAGCTTGGTCAGGACGTAGGCGACGAGCGAGATGAGCGACAGGACCGTCCGGGCCGCCGGCGAGAACCGCCGCTCCAGGAACTCGGGCATGGTGAAGACCTTGGAGCGCATGTAGAACGGCACCATGACCCAGCCCAGGACGAGCAGGCACCAGGCGTGCAGCTCGTAGTGGGCCATGGCCACCCCGTCGGTCGCGCCCGACCCGGCCAGGCCGACGAGGTGCTCGGCCCCGATGTTCGAGGCGAAGATCGAGGCCCCGATGATGAGCCAGCCCAGGTTGCGCCCGGCCAGGAAGTACTCGTCGGAGGTCCTCTGCTTCTGGCGCATGACCTTCCAGGCCAGGCCCAGGATGATGCCGAAATAGACGAGGATGATGATCCAGTCGAGGGGTTTGAGCACGCCCATGTCCGCTCCTTGGCCGCAGGTTGCGCGGTCGGGCCCGATTTTACACCAGCCCCGGCCCCGCTAAAAGAGGAATTTGCCGCTCATCAGCGATCCCTTCTCCGGGAACTCATCGTGAGGCGGCGAGGAATTATCGCCCTTAGGCCCCCGTGCTGGAAGGGGGACCCGCCGCAGGCGGGGGAAACCGTATAAGAAGGTTTCCGGGGTGCGGGGGCAA
>DSDX01000047.1 GCA_011048485.1 Candidatus Aminicenantota bacterium
GATATTAAAGAGAGCCGCAGCTTTAGCTGTTATTCTTTTGTGGGGGATCTCCCTCCATGTTATGGCCGAAGCTCCCGGGACCCTCAACGAGGTCCAAGTCCGAAGGCTGGCTGCCGTCGGCCGCCTGTGGGGAGCGGTCAGACTTTTCCATCCATGGCTCGCGGAGGGCAAGATCGACTGGGACCAGGCCCTGATCCAAGCGATCCCGCGGGTCAAAGCCGCTTCGACCCCCGAGGAGTTCCGTGCCGCCGTCGATTTCCTTCTTTCTTTCCTGAACGACCCGGCCAGCCATACAAGAATCTTGGAGGAAAAACCCGGATCGCCAGAACCGCCAGCCGGCTCGCCGGCCACAACGGTCGTGCCGCCGACGCTGGAATGGATCAAGGACGACATCGCCCTCATCTCTGTTCCGGATCCGCGGCCGCGCCCGGACCCGAACGAACCCTCCCCCTTTGCCGCCATCGCCAAGGAGGCCGCCAAGGCCGAGGCGGTCATCTTCGACCTGAGGGTGAGCGATAGATCCGGCTTCGACCCCAATGATCCCTACGTTTGGAATGATGATCTCCAGTCCTGTCTTTTGAGCTTCGTCCAGGGGGAGGTCCCTAATTCATCACTTAGATACAGGATGTACGTGACACATCCTGGCAATCCACCCGGCTTCAACACCTTTGTCAACAAGCTGGGAAAGCCCTATCAGGGGCAAGCATCTCGGCCTTATCGCCTTGTTTTCGTTTTTGATGACAAGATCCCCTATTATGCTTGGGGCCTTTTCCCGGGCCTTCAATCCCTGAGGTTAGGCTCTACGATCTTCGAGGGGGAAGAGGAACCCTGGGTTTTTCCTTCCAGGGAAAAGCTGACTCTGTCCGACAAGGTCGAAGTCGAATTCCGAATCGCCGATTGGGTTCACCCGGACGGTTCCTCGGATTTACACGCCGACAAGACCATCGCGCCCTCCCGGGGAACGGAACAAAAAGCGGACCGGGCCCTCGAGTGGGCTATTCAAGCCGCCGAGGGGAAGATCCGACCAGCCTCCAGGGAGAATGTCGCCTGGGTCCCGCCCCAAATCCTGATGGAAAAGCCGTACGCGGATCCGGAATTTCCTACTGAGGAGCTCCGGCTACTCGGCCTGTTCCGCTTCTGGAACGACATTCACTTCTTCTCGCCCTACCAGGACCTCATGGACCGTCCCTGGGACGACACCCTCTTGGAATTCGTCCCCAAGATCGCCGCGGCCGGGGACGCCCTCGAGTACCATCTCTGCGTGGCGGAGCTCACGACCAGGATCCAGGACAGCCACACGGTCGCGCTTAGCCAAGTTCTCCGGCAGCACTTCGGAACACATCATCCGCCCCTCGAGGTCAAGGGGGTCGAAGAGCAGACCGTGGTCACACACGTGTTCTCGCAAGAGGGCGTCGAGCCTTCGAAGATCTTCCCCGGCGAAGTCATTCTGTCGGTGGACGGAGAGGACGTCGCGGCCCGAAGCGACCGGATCTCGCGGTCCTTCTCCGCCTCCACTCCCCAGAGCCTCCGGTGGAAGGTCCACCAAAGAATGCTCGCCGGGCCCCAGGGAAGCGAAGCCAGGATCAAGGTCCGCCACGCCGACGGCACGGTCGCCGAACAAGTCCTCAAGCGGACAATGACGTTCCCCCGAGCCAAGCGGTCAACGCCGGTCTTCGGGGTCCTTCCGGAAGGCTACGGCTACATGGACCTTGAAAGGCTGACGGCCTCGGAGGTCGACAAGGCCTTCGAAGCGATCAAGGACACATCGGGCCTGATCCTCGATATCAGGGGAGGAGCTCTGGGGGCCGGTTCACATATCGCCCAGCGCCTGGCCCGACTGAAGGTTGTGACGTCGATATTCGAGGAACCCGAGGTCCACGGGATGCGCATGAGCTGGTCAGTGAAACGCATCTTCGAGCAACCTCTTGAGCCGGCCGGGCCTTGGAGATACGAAGGGAAGGTCGTCGTCCTGATCAACGAGGAAGCGATCAGCCAGGCCGAGCACGCCTGCCTTGACCTTGAAGCGGCCGCGGCCCCGACGTTCGTCGGCAGCCCGACGACCGGGGCCAACGGCATGGTCCACTTCCTGCCTTTCCCCGGCGGGATCCGGATCAGCTACACGGCATACGGCGTTCGCCACGGCGACGGCCGCCAGCTCCAACGCGTGGGCATCCAACCCCATATCACGGTTCGCCCGACCATCCAAGGGATCCGGGACGGCCGGGACGAGGTGCTCGAGGCGGCGATCAGCTACTTGAAAGGGGCCAAGTAAGCGGAGCTTTCGAGGGAGCCATGGCGATGCCGGGAATGCGGACAAAATGCCGGCGATGGCCTAGGAGGCCCCATGGATGGGGGCGCCCGTGACATTTCCGTGACAATCGCCGCTCGCCCGGCCCCTAGAATTCGAGCGGGGATCATGCCGCGATGAAGGTCGAAGGTCATCGGAAACAGGTCGCGCTGTTCCTTCTCGCCGTCCTCCTGCCCGTCATCCTCCTCGTGGCCCTCACCCTGCGGATCGTCAAGCAGGAGAGAGAGCTGGCCCTGAAGCGCGTCGCCGACGAGCGCCGGAACATGGCCGCCGAGATCGGCCGCGACCTCGCGTCGCGCCTGGACGCGATCGCCCGCGAGGAAGCGACGGCCCTCGCGGACGAGCCCCTCGGCTTTGCCAGACACGAATATGTGAACCCCGAGGTCGTTCTCGTCGCCGAGATCGAAGACGCCCGGCTGATCCTGCCCTGGGAAGCCCGCCCGGGACCGTCCGAGCGGATGCCGCTCGAGACCGGCTCGGAGTTCAGCCGGCTCTTACGTCTGGCCGAGAGCGCGGAATTCGCCTCGAAGGATTTCGCCCTGGCCGCTCAACGCTACGCGCGGGCCGCGGCGGCCGCCGGCCTTCCGGCCGAGGAAGGCTACGCCCTCCTGCAGCGGGCCCGGGCGCTGGCCCGAGCGAAAAGGGAGAGAGAGTCCCTCTCCGAATATGAGAAGGTCCTCGCGCTTCCCCCCGAGGTCATCGACGAGTACGGCATCCCCCTCTCTCTGTACGCCTTCGAGCCTTTGCTCCGGAACCAAGCGATGTACGCCCGGGCCGTCGACAGGATCGGCCGCCAGCTCGACTGCACGACCTGGCTCTCCCCCGCCGGCCTCTACTTGATGCGGGACCTCGTCCAACAGATCATCGTCGGAGCCCCCAACGCCTCCGGAACGGCCATCCGGTCCAAGGCCGAGGGGCACCTGGCCAAGATCTTCGCCCGGATCCAGCTCATGGAGCAGGCCCTGGGCCTCAAAGAGGACTTCCCGCGCCTGGGCCTCATCCCCGTCCCCGACCGGAGCCCGGGACGGGGCGAGCCGGCCTGGGCATGCTACGGCCAAAAACCATGGCTCGTAGGGC
>DSDX01000019.1 GCA_011048485.1 Candidatus Aminicenantota bacterium
CAGGTAGCCGCGGTCGAACTGCATGCCCTCGACCGTCTCCATCGTGGTCTCGAGGCCCTTGGCCTCCTCGACCGTGATGACGCCGTCCTTGCCGACCTTGTCCATGGCCTCGGCGATGATCTTGCCGATCGAGAGGTCGTTGTTGGCCGAGATGGCCCCGACCTGGGCGATCATCTCGCCGCTGACCTCGCGGCTCATCTTCTTGAGCTCGTCGACGACCGAGTCGACGGCCTTGTCGATGCCCTTCTTGATGAGCGTCGGATTGGCGCCGGCCGTGACGTAGCGCAGGCCTTCGCTATAGACGGACTGGGCCAGGACCGTGGCGGTCGTCGTGCCGTCGCCGGCGACGTCCGAGGTCTTGGACGCGACTTCCTTGACCAGCTGGGCGCCCATGTTCTCCCAGGAATCTTTGAGCTCGATTTCCTTGGCGACGGTGACGCCGTCCTTGGTGCTGGTGGGCGAGCCGAACTTCTTGTCGAGGACGATGTTCTTGCCGCGGGGGCCGAGCGTCGCCTTGACGACATTGCTGAGGATGTTGACGCCCTTGAGCAGGGCATGACGGGCGTCGTCTCCGGAAAGGATCTGTTTGGCCATGATTCCTCCTTACTTCTCGATGACGGCGAGGATCTCTTCCTCGCGGACGATGACGAGCTCGACGCCGTCGATCGTCACTTCGGTGCCGCTGTACTTGCCGATCAGGACCCGATCGCCCTTCTTGACGGTGAGAGGGATCGTTTTGCCCTCATCGTTGACCCGCCCCTTGCCGACGTCGATGATATCGGCCTCTTGGGGCTTCTCCTTGGCCGTGTCCGGGATGATGATCCCGCCTCTCTTGACTTCCTGTTCCTCGAGCCTCTTGAGGAGCACTCTGTCATACAGAGGATGTACTTTCATGAAGACCTCCTTTGGGATACCTGAAAATTAGCAGTTAAAAAATGTGAGTGCTAATAATATATATATTCACGCCTGTTTGTCAAGAGGAAAATCAAAATAATTTGGCAGTCTAAGGTCTTGACTGCTAGCGCCGCTTCTTGATCTTGAGGACCTTGGCCCGGTTGCGGAGGGTGTTCCTGTGGATCCCCAGGGCCTTGGCCATCCTGGTCTGGTTGCCTTCGTGCTTCTTGGCCGCCTGTTCGTAGAAGACCTTTTCGAATTCGCGGAGGGCGTCCTTGAGGCTGATCTCCTTATCGACCATGTCCCCGGCCAGCATCTCCAGCCGCTGATGGAAGTTGAGGTCGCTAGATCTTCTGTCCATGTTCCCCTCCGCGTTCGCGGATGCGCTTGTACGACTCGTTGAACTGGTCCCTCAGGTCCCGGGGGACCATGTTGATAACGGCCCGGGTGACGCCCAGGCAGGCCGGGGCGAGGACGGACGTCTCGACCGCCGGCGTGAGGACCTCGAACGAGACCAGGGCGAAGACGATGATGCCGCAGATGAGGACGGCCTTGAGGAAGCCGAAGGCGGCGCCCAGGAGCCGGTTGGCCAGGGCCAGCGGGCCGATCATAGCCTTGGTCAGGAGATGCCCGAGAATGCCCCCGGCGACGAGCACGAGAACGAAGATGAGCAGGAACCCCAGGAAGTTGCTGACCAGGCGGTTCTTGACGAAGGCCATGAGGGCCGCGCCCGTCTGTTCGTAATAGACGACGGCCAGGATGAGCCCGGCGACGACGGCGGCCAGGCCGAGGACTTGTTTGACGAAGCCCTTGAAAACGCCGACGACGGCCGTCACGACGAGGATGGCCAGGAGGACGAAATCGAGCCAGTTCATGCCGAGCCTCCCTTTCTGGCCAGCAGGGCCTCGACCATGGCATAGTCCCCGTGCGGGAGGGCCCCGAAGGCGACGTGGGGCTTGATCCGTCCGTGGAAATCCGACCCGGCCGTGGCCACAAGATCGAGCTCCCCGGCGAGGTCCCGGTAAAAGGCCGTCTGCTCCGGCGTATGGTAGGACGTGAAGACCTCCATCCCGAGAAGCCCGCGCTCTTTGAGCTCGCGGGCGTCCTCGGCCGTCGTGCGCTGGAAGTACGCCCCCGGATGGGCGAGCACGGGGGCCCCTCCCGTGGCCGGGGCCGCGTCCAAGACGTCGGTCAGGGCGGCGAACTTCTTGGTCACGTAGGCCGGCTTGCCCTCGGCGAAGAAGTCCCCGTAGAACAGGTAGGGGCCATAGGGCCTGTTCTCGGGCCGGTAGTAGGACTCGAGGCCGGGATGGCCTTCGTTCTCGGGCTTGTCGAGGAGGATCTGGGCGATCTTGACCCCGAGCGGCGGCGCGCCCTGGGACCGGGCCATGACCTCGTCCATCGTCAAGGCGAAGCCGAGGGCCCGGAGCCGCTCGACCCGCTCGCTCGTCTCGGTCAAGCGGCCCGCGGCCTGGCGCTCGACGATCGCGGCCAGGGCCGGGCTGGTCCAGTCGACGAACGGCAGGAGCAGGTGGAACTCACGGCCGCCGAAGAGGGTCGTCAGCTCGATCCCGGGGATGACCTCGACCCCGGCCCGGCGCCCGAGCTCGACGGCCTCCGGATACGCGGCCACGGTGTCGTGGTCGGCGATCGAGATGGCGCGCATGCCGAGATCCTTGGCGAACCCGACCAGCTCGGCCGGCGGGAAGTCCCCGTCGCCGCTCTTGTTCGAGTGGACGTGGAGATCAACCCGTCCACTCATGCCAGATCATCAAGGCCGGTCAGGACCTTATAGATTTCCAGATATTTCTGGGAGGTCTTGGCGACGATGTCCGCGGGGAGCTCGGGCGGAGGCGAGTTCTTGTCCCAAGCCGTGGTCTCGAGATAGTCGCGGACGAACTGCTTGTCCAGGCTGGGCTGGGGCCGACCGGGCTCGTAGAGGGCAAGCGGCCAGAAACGCGACGAATCGGGCGTGAAGATCTCGTCGATGAGGATGAGCTCGTCGCCGTCGAGGCCGAACTCGAACTTGGTGTCGGCGATGATGACGCCTTTGGAGACGGCGTGGAGGGCGGCCTTCGTGTAGAGCTCGAGACTGGTCTTGCGGATCTTCTCGGCCAGCCCGGGGCCGATCTCCTTCTCGACGTCCTTGAAAGAGATATTGACGTCGTGCCCTTTCTCGGCCTTGGTCGAGGGGGTGAAGATGGGCTCGGCGAGCTGGTCGGACTCCTTGAGCCCCTTGGGGATCTTGATGCCGCAGATCTTCCCCGTGGCCTGGTATTCCTTCCAGCCTGAGCCGGACAGGTAGCCGCGAACGACGCACTCGACGGGGATGACGCTGGTCTTCTTGACCAGCATGGACCGCTTGTCCAGGATCCCGGCGAAAGGGGCCAGGACCGGGGGGAAATCTTTGATCTCGGTGGCCAGAAGATGGTTGGGAACGACCAGGCCGACGAAGTCGAACCAGAATTTCGACAGCTGGGTCAGGAC
>DSDX01000112.1 GCA_011048485.1 Candidatus Aminicenantota bacterium
CTCGCCACAGCCGCGCCGGCCGCATTCGCAGGGCCGGCCGTCGATGGCGACCGAGGTGTGCCCGATCTCGCCCGCGTTCCCGTGCGGCCCGCGGTGGAGACGCCCGTCGAGGATGAGCCCCGAGCCCATGCCGGTCCCCAGGATGACGGCCATGACCGTCGAGAAGCGGCCGTGGCATTGGGCGAAGAACTCGGCCAGGGCCAGGCAGTTGGCGTCGTTCTCGACGGCGAGCGGCACGGACAGCCCGTCCCGGAGCCGGCTGACGAGCCCCGGCTTCTCATAGAGGGGGGTGTGCGGCGCGCCGTACATGATGTCGTCGGCGGGGCTGTAGGTCCCCGGCGTGCCCATGCCGACGGCCTCGTAGGCGGCCCCGCCCGCGGTCTCGGCGACGAGGGCCAGGATATTGGCGACGACCCGCTCGCGTCCGCGGCCGGGCTCGGACGGGCGCCGCTTGCGGGCCAGGACCCGGCGCGTCTCGTCGACGAGACAGGCCTCGACCTTGGTCCCGCCGAGGTCGACGCCGACGGCGTAGCGGCTCATGACCTTGCTCCGAGGATCATTGTATGCCCGCCGGGAGGCCGTGACAACAGTGTTGCGGGCCGGGCGGCGCGACGGGGCCGCGATCAGCGTCTCCAGCTGAACGGGCTCACGAGCCGCTGCTCGAGCCAGTCCCGGCCGATCCGCATGTTGTACTGGTCGTGCTGAAGCATCCAACCCGGATCGTTCTCGAGCGCCCGGGCATAGGCGGCCACCGCCGCCTCCCGGTCGCCCAACAGGTCGTTGATGTGGCCGATCCAGACCAGGGCGCCGAAGAGGTCGCCCTTGGCCGAGGATAGCTCCCGGCATTTCTCGAAGGCCGCCAGCGACTCGGGATAGGTTCCTCCGTCGAAGAGGAGCAGCCCCAGTTTGAACCAGACGCGAGGCGAGCGGACGGCCTCGATCGCGGGGTCCGCGAGGTAGGCCAGCGCCTCTTCACCCGTCCCGGTCCAATCCAGGCTCGCGACGGACTCCTCGATCTCGGCCGCGGTCCGGGGGACGGCCTCCTCGACGAGGGCCAGCCGCCGCTCCGGGTCGAGCGCGACCTCGCGGAGCGGGGCGCGGCTCGAGAACCGCAGGACGTCGGTCCGGGTCGATCGGCCGGTCGTCGCCGCTTGAACCGTTCCGTCCTCGAATTCGGCCCGGAGCGGGATGGGCATCCGGATGGAGTTCGGCCCGAACGCGATCCGGGCCTCGGAGACGAACCCGCCCTCGGCCGGCGCCGATGACCGGGAAGCGACCCGGGCTTCGAGGATCTTGTTCGACCTCACCCAGTCCTCGAAGAACCAGGCCAGGCTCTCCCCGGCTTCGGCCTCGGCCAGCGCTTGGAACTCTGGCCAGGCGAGCCTCCGGCCGGCGAATTCGCGGACCGCGCGGCGATAGAGCCGGTCGAAGGCGTCGGCCCCCAGGGCCGTCTCGAGCGCGCTGAGGACGGCGAATCCCTTGCCGTGAATGAGGACGTTGTTGCGGTCGTAAGCCTGGGCCTTGACGAGAGAGGCGGGAGCGTCGAGCGTCGTGTCGTTCCCGTCCCGGACGCCCTGGAGATAGCGGTCGATGAATCCGCGGTGCCGGGCCCAGCCGTGGCCGTTACGCAGCATGTATTCCTTGTCGGCGCAGATCCCCAGGCCGATCATGAGCCAGGATTCCGTGTAGGCCCCGGCGACATCGCCGGACATGACCGACTCGCCCCAATACTGGTGACCGATCTCGTGGGCCGTGATCCAGGTCCACCACCAGTTCTCCTTGGCGGGCTTGGAGGGCTCGAACGTCTCCTGGCCGTGGACGACGACGATGCCCGAGGCGTACGGGTAGCCGCCCCAGGGACGGGGCCCGCCGGGCAGGATGGTCAGCGAGCCGTGGGGATAGAAGCCCAGCCAGTCCTTGTAGAAAGCGATGATCTCGGCCGCCGCCTCGAGGCAGAACAGGGCGCAGTCGCGGCCTTCGTCCGTGAAGAGAGCCGTGAGATCGACTCCCGCCGCTCGGCGCCGCTCGACCCTCATAGCGTCGGAGAGGAAGAGCCCGAAGCGGCTGGTCACGCTGTCGCTGACATAGGCGCAGGAGGCCGGGTCGAGACGGCCGCTGGCCGCGACCACGAATCCGGCCGGCGCCTCGAGCTTGACCTTGAACGAATCCCTGACGGAGAGGCCGTCCCACCAGAGACGCGGGTACCAGATCCCGAGGTGGATCTGACCCTCGCCCACCGCGGCCATGTGGGTGAAGCGGACATCGATCTCGACCGTCCGGCCCGGGCGAAGGGGCTCGGGGAGAGCGACGAGGAGAGGGGTCGTCAAGGGCAGGCCGCGGTCGGCGTTGAGGACCTTCAGGGGCCGGCCCGCCACGCCGGCCTCGAAGGCGCGCCCCGGCGTGACCGTCCATTCGAAGGCCAGGACGGAGATGGGCCGCTCCGCCGTGTTGGTCAGGGAGATCGTGCCTGTCCCGGTCAGCGCCGCCTGGTCGCCGTCGACGGCGATCGTGACGCCGAGATCGTAGGCCGCGCCGGGCGGGTCGCGGGGCGTCCAGAAGCGCTCCGTATCGACCGTCCCGGGGGCCGGGGACGCACACGCGAAGCTCAGCAGAAAAGCCGTGGCCAGGAGCGCCGCGGCCGCGCCGGTGGGGATGGATTTAAGCATCGGCCGGACTCCTTTCCTCATGTCATTATACCCGGGACGGGCGGGAATGGTTGGCTCGCGGCGCAATCCGGCCCGCCCGGACGGCTGACCGGTCACCATTGCCTTTATCCCCCCATTTGATATAGTGCCTCGCGGAAAGGAGGACTTCCCATGCCGCGGATCGATCCCTCGATCGGGGCCACGGCGGCCCAATGCCGTCACTACGCCATGTGCAAGATCGACTATCTCGGGACCGGGATTTGCCCCTCGGGACCCGAGAAAGGCTTCGTCACTTTCTATCCCCAGGGCCGGATGGATCTCGTCAGGGCCCTGGCCGAAGGGCGCATCCCGGTCACGGAGGCCCTGGCCGAGGCCGCGGACACGTGCACGCTCTGCGGCGTCTGCGAGGGCCAGTGCCATTTCGCCACGGGGCTGCGGCCGCTGGCGGTCATGGCCGGGCTCAAGTCCTACGTCGAAGAGTTCCGGCGGGAGGGCGGGACGATCGTCCGGCCCGTCGAGGACGACGCGCTCGGGGAGATCCGGGCCATCGTCGGCCGGGCCTGGGCTTCGAACGACCCGGCCGTCCTCTGGACCTACGCCGACGACCCGTTCCCGCTCACGGAGCCGCGGCTGCCCCGCTACGTGGCCATGCCCGGATCGGCCGGGGAGGTCTCGGCGCTCGTCCGCCTGGCCGTCCGGCGCGGCCTCCCCTACGCCGTCCGGGGC
>DSDX01000286.1 GCA_011048485.1 Candidatus Aminicenantota bacterium
CCAGCAAGGGGGCCTTGGATCGACACCTGTTGCCACGCCTAGAAGATGAGAGATCCAGGGGGATCTCAGCGGCCGAAGAGGACGGACGAACCGGTGTAGAAGGTCCCGGCCACGGCCCCCGTCATGAGGCAGGCCAGGGTCGCGGCCAGCAGGGCCCGGAAACCGAGCCGGGACAGGTCCTTGACCCGGCCCGGGACGAGGGCGCCTGTCCCGCCGATGAAAATGGCCAGGGAGGCGACGTGGGCGAAGCCGCAGAGGGCGTACGAGGCGATGATGGCCGAGCGCGGGTTCTCGAGGGCCCCGCCGGCCATGAGTTCGGCCAGCCGTCCGTACGAGTAGACCTCGGTCAGGATGGTCCTGTCGCCGAGCAGCTTGGCCACGGGAAGCGCGTCGGCCGGCGGCACGCCCATGGCCAAGGTCAGGGGATAGAAAAGGTAGCCGAGGAAGGCCTCGAGGGACCATTCGACGTGCCAGCCGAAGAGCCCGTTGACCAGGCCGCCGGCCCAGCCGAGCCCGAGATTAACGAGAGCGAGGAGGCCGAGGAAGGCGATGAGCAGGGTGACGATGCCGCCCAGGAGCTTGAGCCCCTCGCCCGCCCCGTTGATGACGGCCATGATCAGGTTGTCCTCGCGCGCGTAGTGGGGCTTGACGTCCAGGCCGAGCGTCAGGGGCTTGCCCGTCTCCGGCATGACCAGTTTGGCCATGACGATCGAGGCCGGCCCGGCGATGAACGAGGCCGAGACGAGGTGGCCGGCGATCGTCGGGATCTCCTTCTGCAGCATCAGTACGTACATGGCCAGGACGGTCGAGGCGATGGTCCCCATCCCGGCCGTGATGATGGTCCCGAGCTCCGAGACGGTCATCTCCTGGAGGTGGGGCCTGACGACCAGCGACGACTCGACCCCGACGAAGATATTGGACGAGACGGAGAGGGCCTCGGCCCCGCTGATCCTCATGGTCCGGGTGAAGACGCGGGCGAAGAGCCGGACGAAGAAGGGCATGACGCCCAGATAGTACAGGGCCCCGAGCAGGGCGGCGAAGAAAATGATCGTCGGCAGGCCCTGGAAGGCCAGGATATGGCCGAGCGAGGGCTCGCCGGCCTCGTTCACCGCTCCCGGCGGCAGGGCCAGCCGCCCGAAGACGAACTCGACGCCTGACATGGCCGTCCCCAGCACTGCGATAACGGCGTCGTTGACCCACAGGAAGACCTTGGCCCCGGCCGGGACGACGAAGATGAAGCAGGCCACCAGAAGCTGGAGCCCGACGCCCCAGGCGAGCACGCGGACGTTGACGACCCGGCGGTCCGACGAGAAGAGCCAGGCCACCCCGGCCAGGACGAAGATCCCGGCGAAGCTGACGAGGTTGTAAGCGCTCATGCCCTAGGTCTCGAGACGGAAGAGTTTGCGGGACGAGGCCGCGCCCCGGACGAGGCTCAGGCGCGAGGGGGAAACGCCCAGGTGGGCGGCCAGCCGCTCCGCGATCTCGGCGTTGGCCTTGCCCTTCTCGGGGGCGGCCCGGACCCGGACCCGAAAACGATCCGGGCCGAGTTCCTCGACGCCGGGCGACTTCGAGCGCGGCTGGGCCTTGACGGCGAGCATGCGGGCCATGGTCGTTCCCTTCCCGGGCCGGACGGGCGCCCGGGGCACCGACCCTCCTAATCCCGGTCCTTGAGGACCTGACCGTACTTCGCGAAGAGCTCCCGGAGCTCCTTCTTGGTGACGACGTAGCGGCTGACGTAGATGGAGAGCGTCGAGCGGACGGGGTCGTTCGACTTGAGGAGGACGTAGTCGCGGTTGACGCCCGGCTTCGACTGCGGCGGGAAGCGCATCTCGACCTCGCGCGATACGCCCCGGGGCAGCGCAAAGGACGGGGCCAGGGCCTTGCCCCCCGAGAAGAACTTGACGTTCTCGTGGGCGATCTCGACCTTGAGCTCGCGCTCGCCCGCGCTCCTGATAACGATCGCGGCCGCGGGCGATTCGCCCTCGAGGACCAGCCCCATGTCGACGTTGTAGCGGTCGACGTCGATGCGCGCTGACGGGGGGACCTCGATGTCGGCGACGAGGCTGAGCTCGCGGCGGCGCTTGTCGCCGTCGTTCGAGATGAGGTACAGGTAGCGCGTCAGGCGGCCCGCGTAGCCCCGGGTATCGAAAACGACCTTGATACGGCCTTCCTGGCCGGGGCCGACCGTCTTGGCGGACACGAGCGCGGCCGTGCAGCCGCAGGTCGTCTCGACCTTGTCGACGACGAGCGGGGCCTGGCCCTCGTTCTTGAAGACGAACTCGTGCTCAACGACGTCGCCCTGCTTGATCTTGCCGAAATCGTGGCTCGTCGCCTTGAAGACCGCCCGGGGCTTCTGGGCCCAAGCCGGGGCGGCGCAGACGATCAGGGCGGCTGCCGCGGCGGTGACGACGATGACGGCGCCGGGGCGCCGGAGGGTGTGTGCGTTCATCGATCGCTCCTCAGTTTTTAGGATACTCCATTCCAGTTCCTTCCTTCAAGGCCGGACCAAGGGGTTCCCTGCGGGAGTCTATCTCAAGATATTTCTCAGATGCGCCGCTCCGAGCAGCTCCGCGACGCATCTGATCCTCCGCTTCGCTCCGGGTAGGCCAACCGGACAGGACCCGTTCAGGGATGCGGATCATAGGTCATTCGACGGTGACGCTCTTGGCCAGGTTGCGCGGTTGGTCGACGTCGAGGCCCTTGGCGGCCGCGGAGTGGTAGGCGAAGAGCTGGAGCGGCAGGACGGTCAGGAAGGGCGTGAACAGCTCGTGCGTCTCGGGGATGGCGAAGACCTCTTCGGCCGCGGCCGCGGCCCTCTCGTCGCTCTCCAAGGCGACGGCCAGGATGCGGCCGTTCCGGGCCTTGACCTCGGCGATGTTGGACAGCATCTTTTCGTGGACGCGGTCGCGCGGGACGACGGCCAGGGTGGTCATGCCCTCATCGATGAGAGCGATGGGCCCGTGTTTCATCTCGCCGCCGGCATAGCCCTCGGCGTGGGTGTAGGAGATCTCCTTGAGCTTCAGGGCCCCCTCGAGGGCGATCGGGAAGTTGATCCAGCGGCCGAGGAAGAGGTAGTGCTCGCAGTCGGCCAGGCGGCGGGCGGCCCGCTCGATGGCCTCCGCCCCGCCGAGGACGCGATCCATCTTGAGGGGGATCCGCTGGAGCTCCTGGACGAGGGCCAGGCCCTCCTCCTCGGCCAGGGCCCCGCGGGCCTGGGCGAAGGCCAGGGCGAAGAGGCCCAGCGCGGCCATCTGGCCGACGAACGTCTTGGTCGCCGCGACGCCGATCTCCGGCCCGGCGTGGAGATCGAGGAGGCCGTCGGCGTCCCGGGCCATCGAGGACCTGGGGTTGTTGGTGACGGCCAGGAC
>DSDX01000177.1 GCA_011048485.1 Candidatus Aminicenantota bacterium
CGCGGCGGAGGGGCTGATCGAAGTAGCGAGCGGCGGCGTCGGGATTGCCGCAGGCGAGGATGTACCAAGTCTGGTCCGAGCGCGTCTCGGCCTTCTCGCAGACGGACCGGGCCAGCCAGAGGGCGGCCTCGCCGGCAAGCGGGACCGTGCCTTCCATGTTGGCCGCGACGAAGACGGCGGGAAGCGACTTGGCCGATTTCCCGGTCTCGGGCCCGATCTCAAGCAGGGTGAGCTCGCGGCCCGCCGGGCTCTTGGCCAGGAGGTGGGTTTTGGCAAAGCCGGGATGGGCCCGGGCCAGGTCCCGAAGGGCGGCGGCTGTCTCCTCGGGTGTGTGGTAGCGGTCGAACGCCAGCTGACCTGGCGGAGGACTGGCCACGGAAGGGACGATCCCTCCTGAGCTCGCGCCGGGCGGCATGAGAACGACGCACACCAGGGCCAAAACGAGGATGATGGGGCTTCGGCGAAAGGTCATGTCAGGCGCCTCCATGGGACAGGGTGGTCACGACATTCTCTCAGAACGGCTTGGCGAAATCAACGCGGCGCCTCTGAAACTCAAGACCTCATTCGAATATTCCTCTCCATGGACGGGGATCGTCGAAGCGCCATGCCTCGTCGCCTCGAGAGGAGGTTCCGGAATCAGGAGAAGAACCGAGAATAACGGTGACTCTTCTCGAAACGTCCCCAAGAAGCGCCCTCGGGCGACTAAAGGAAAGTCAGGGATAGGCTTGGGATCTTGCCCCAAAGGAGACCGGACATGAGAACGAAACACATCGCTTTCATCGCCCTTGTGGCCTTCGCCGCCGGCTGCGTCAAGTACACCATCGTCCCGCCCGCGGTCGACCTCGCCTCGCTCGGCGCGATCGGGCTGGTCACGCTCAAGGCCGAGAACGCGAAAGGCGACCTCGACGCCACGGCGACGCAGTACTTCCTCCAGGAGATCAGCGCCGCCCAGCGCGTGCCGGTCGTCGAGCTCGGGACCCAGGCCGCCGTTTTGTCGGACGTCGGCAGGGCCGCTTTCGACCGCGACGCCGCCCTGGCCGTCGGCGAGAAGCAGGACCTCGACGCCGTCTTCCTGGGCGAGGTCACCGTGACCAAGGTCAAGCCCCAGATCGACCTCGCCGCCCCGCTGAGGAAAACCCTGTTCGCCCGGGCCGCCTTCGACATCTCGGTCAAGGTCCGTCTGGTCTCGACCAGGGACGGGGCGACGCTGTGGACGGATTCCGCCATGAGGCAGGGCACGGTCGGGGCCGTCGGCATGGACGGCGGCGTGCCCGTGTTCTCCCTCCGGGACCAGAGCGCGGCGCTGAACGACATCCTGCGCGAGATCATGTTCCGGCTGACCTGGGACTTCCGGCCGACCCGCCGACGCCTCTGACGCTCCGGGCTAGGCGCGAGACTTCAAGACGGCGTCGAAGAGACGGCTCACCCGTCGTCCGCCGCGGACGGCCCGGATCCGCCGGACGATCTATTGCGCCTCGCCGACTTTGAATCCGGGGGGAAGTCCGAGCTCGGGCTGTCGACTCGACCCCGAAGGCGGATCGTCATCGTCGCGAAACTTGGCAGGACACGCTTTATTATCTATGATAAGGGCGAGGCCGATGATGAGCTCGCCGACGAAGAAACGCGGAGGCACCTCCGCTCATCCGGTCCGGGCGGCCGGGCGGGGCGGGTTGCGGCGCCTGGCCGGCCCGGTCCTCGCCGCCGGCCTCGCCGTCGGACAGCTCGCCGCCGCCTCTTCCCTCGACATCAGCGACCGCTACAGCCCTCTCAACCGGAAGAGGCCGGTCCGGCCGGAGACGCGCTACATCATCCTCCACACGACGGAGGGCAGCGAGGCCGGGTCCCTCCGCAAGGTCCGGAAATACGGCGAGGCCCACTACTTCATCACGGCCGCGGGGAAGGTCTACCGGATCATCGACCGGCGGAAGATCGCCGCCCACGCCGGGCGGAGCATGTGGGGGGGGCGGACGAACCTCGACGCCATGTCGATCGGGATCGAGGTCGTCGGGACCTACGACCGCGACATCAACGCCGCCCAGTACGACGCGCTCCGCGAGCTCCTCCGCCAGCTCAAGGGGCTCTACAAGATCAGGGACAGGGACGTCCTCCCCCATTCGATGGTGGCCTACGGCCGGCCCAACCGGTTCCATCGGGCCAACCACCGCGGGCGCAAGCGATGCGGGGCGATCTTCGCCCGGCCCGACGTCCGGCGGCGGCTGGGTCTCGCCAAACGGCCGCCGAGCGATCCGGACGTCCTCGCGGGGCGGCTCAAGGTCGGTGACCCGGACCTCCAACGGATGCTCTTCGCCGCGACCGCTCCCGCCCCGCGTCAGGCGATTCTCTCCGGAGACTCCGGCCCGGCAGCGGCCGGGTCCGCCGCCCCGTCGTCCGCATCGGGGAACGGCGGGGGGGACTCCATGGTCATCAGCAGGGGCCGCAACGCCTGGAGCATCGCCCGGGAGGCCTACGACCATCCCACGACCGTCTACGTCTTCCCCGACGGGACCCGGACGCGGGGCGACGAGATCGCGGATTGGGATAGGATCCCGGCCGGGACGACCGTCCATCTCTCCGAGGAGGAGCCGGAGCAGGAGTTCGAGGGGTTCCTGGAGATCGGAAAGGACGGGGACACCATCCCCGATCTGGCCGGCGACGCGGCCAGGGAGGCCACGACGATCTACTTTTTCCCGAGCGGCCTGATCCGGACCGGGGCGGAGCTCGCGGCGGACGCCTCCCTGAGGAAGATGCTCGCCGCTCCGCCGAAGGGGACCCGCCTTCTCGTCGGCTACGTCTACGGAGGCTACGTCCGGGCCCGCCGCTCGGCCTACGCCATCGCCCGGAGCAAGTGGAACTATCCCTCGACCTTTTATCGCCTGCCGACCGGCCGGATCCTCAGCGGCGACGAGGTCGACGAGGCGAGCATCCCCTTCCGGACCCTTGTCTTCTTCCAGAACTGAGCCGCCTTGGCCCGGGCCTCCCGCGGCGCCGGAGGGGGCCTCGGGAAATCCCCGGCCTCAGAGCGGTTTCGCCGGCCCTTTCCTCTCGATCCGAATATTCAGGCGGGCCTGGAGATACTCGACGGCGGAGGAGATCGACCTTTCCAGGATCAGGCGCTCGTTCTCGAGCGAAGTTTCCGCTTGGCCGAAGACGGCGGGGAGCCTCTCCGGCGCCGAGGATAACCTTTCGATCGCGGCCCGGGCGTCGGCACGCTCTTGGGGGTTCGGCGGGGCTTCACCGGGGATGACCCTGAACACGACGACCGCCGCCGCCGCGAGGAGGAGGACCGCCGCGGCAACCGGGAGCGGCCGAAGCCCGAAACGCGGTCGGACCCGGCGCGAAAGGCGCGCTTCGCCGGCCCGATGC
>DSDX01000283.1 GCA_011048485.1 Candidatus Aminicenantota bacterium
ATCAAGGACGGCCTTGGCGTGGGGATTGGACGCGGCCAGAGCGGCGACCGTCTCGAACCGGCCGTAGACGAGGACGGTCTTCTTGAGGGCCGCGGCGGCCGCGGCGGCGATGGACTCGTCGCCGAGGGCCTCGATGAGCGGGGCGACGTTGTAGCCCCCGAGCATGGTGCCGAGGATGCGCACGGCGTCCTCGCGCGTGACCATCGGGGATTCGACCGCGCCCTTGGCCACGGCCGCCAGCCACGCCGCCTTGACCTTGGCCGCAGGGTCGACGCCCGGGGAGACCCGGTTCTCGAGCAGCCCGCGCCAAAGGCCCCCCTGGTCCTTGTCTGCCGTCTCGAGGCCTTGGCAGACCTCCTCGACGTCCTTCGGGGTGAGCGGCAGGGGCGGAAGCCCGGCCTTGGCCCGTTCTTGTTCCATCGCGAAGTATCCTTCAAGCATCATTCTCTCCTGGAGTCCGACTCGGTGCGTCCTAATGTATCGGTTTTCCCGTTGTCTTGTCAAAGAGTCGGAAACGTCCCCATTTTTCTTGGGCCGCCCCCTCTTTCGAGCCTCGATGTGAGATCCGCGAAGAAGGCGAATGAAGGGCTTGCATTCGGGACCGATTCCGGCTAGAATCACGGTCCTGGGTTTTTGTCCTAATTTTCACACATGGAGGGATCACGAATTGGACAACGCCGCCATCAACAGGGCCAAGGACCACTTCGGCAAGCTGCTCGAGCAGCAGATGAAGAGGATGGAGAGGATCAAGTCCTCCCCCGACTGGATCGACTACGCGGAGCTCTCCCCTCTCAAGATCGGCATCCTGCCGGGCGACGGCATCGGGGTCAGCATCGCCGCCCATTCGAAGCGCGTCCTCGAGTTCCTGCTCAAGGACGAGGTCGCGGCCGGCAAGGCCGTCATCAAGGACATCGAAGGCCTGACCATCGAGAACCGGGCCGCCCACGGCTGCGCCATCCCCGCCGACGTGCTCGAGGAGATCAAGAAGTTCCCCGTGACGCTCAAGGGCCCCACGACGACGCCGCGCAAGGGCGACCCCTGGCCGAACATCGAGAGCTGCAACGTGGCCATGCGGAAAGAGCTGGACCTGTTCGCCAACGTCCGCCCCGTCCGCGTCCCCAAGCAGGGCATCGACTGGAAATTCTTCCGTGAGAACACCGAGGACCTCTACGCCCTCGGGCCCTACGGCATCGACGTCGACGACGACATCTCCATCGACTTCAAGCTCATCACCGGGCCGGGCGCCGACCGCATCTGCCGCCTGGCCTTCGAGGACGCCAAGAAGAACGGCCGCAAGCGCGTCACCTGCGTCACCAAGGCCAACGTCGTCAAGACGACCGACGGCCGCTTCCTCGAGAACTTCTACCGCATCGCCAAGGAGTATCCGGGCATCGAGGCCGACGACTGGTACATCGACATCATGACGGCCAAGCTGGTCGACGAGAAGCGCCGGCGCGACTTCCAGGTCATGGTCCTGCCCAACCTCTACGGCGACATCCTGACCGACGAGGCCGCCGAGTTCCAGGGCGGCGTCGGTACGGCCGGCAGCGCCAACATCGGCAAGCAATACGCCATGTTCGAGGCCATCCACGGCTCGGCGCCCCGGATGGTCACGGAGGGCCGGGCCCAGTACGCCGACCCCTGCAGCATGATCCGGGCCGCGGCCATGCTCCTATCACACATCGGCTATGTCGATCTCGGCCGCAGGCTCGAGATGGCCCTCGACATCACCGGCCAGTACGAGAAGAAGATGGTCATCACCGGCCGCCCCACCGGCGTCACCGGCGAGGAATTCACGAACTACCTCATGGATTGGGTCCAGAATCCCAAGCTCAAGGAGACCTGGGAAGGCTACGTCCAGGGCTGACCCGGGCTCACCATAGAAAGGAGAGATCGATATGCGCAAGAAGATCGCCCTCATCGGCGGCGGGCAGATCGGCCAGATCCTGGCCATGCTCGCGGCCCAGAAGGAGCTCGGTGACATCGTCGTCCTCGAGATCCCCGAGCTCGAGAACCCGGCCAAGGGCAAGGCCCTCGACCTCATGGAGATGGCCCCCCACGGCAATTACGACGCCGACATCACCGGCACGTCCGACTACAAGGACATCGCCGGGGCCGACGTCGTCATCGTCACGGCCGGCCGGCCCCGGCAGGCGGGCATGACCCGCGAAGACCTGCTGGCGGTCAATCTCGATATCATCAAGCAGGTGGCCGACGGGGTCAAGGCCAACGCCCCCAAGGCGTTCTGCATCATCGTCACCAATCCGCTTGACGCCATGGTCTATGCCTTCTCCAAGATAACCGGCTTCCCCCGCCACCAGGTCATCGGCATGGCCGGCACCCTCGACACGGCCCGCTGGCGGGCCTTCGTCGGCATGGAGCTCAACGTGTCGGTCTGCGACATCACCGGCACGGTCCTTGGCGGCCACGGCCCCACCATGGTGCCCCTGCCCCGGCTGACGACGGTCGGCGGAGTCCCTCTGACGGAGATCGCCACCAAGGAGCAGATCGACAAGC
This sequence comes from Candidatus Aminicenantota bacterium, assembly GCA_011048485.1. GTDB lineage: Bacteria > Acidobacteriota > Aminicenantia > Aminicenantales > Saccharicenantaceae > RBG-16-66-30. The sequence goes on from DSDX01000283.1 coordinate 2,518, forward strand.
TCGTCACACGGACCCGCGAGGCCGGGACCGAGATCGTCAAGCTCTTCGGCAAGGGCTCCGCGTTCTTCAGCCCGGCTTGGAGCGCCATCGTGCTTGCCGAGTCCTATCTCAAGGACAAGCGCCGTGTCCTGCCCTGCGCCGCCCTCTGCGAGGGCGAGTTCGGCGTCAAGGGCCTGTTCATCGGCGTGCCGGCCCTGATCTCGGGCCAAGGCATGGAGAAGATCTACGAGATCTCGCTCAACGACGAGGAAAAGGCCATGCTCCAGAAGACGGTCGACGTCGTCCGGAAGACGGTCGAGGAGACCAAGCTCTAGGGCCTTTCGCGAACGCATCGGCGAGGCCGGGAGCGTCCGCGCTCCCGGCCCTTTCTTTCCCCGGCCGGCTACGGGGCCCGCGCGCCTTTCGCCCTTTGACATTGCCTCGGCATTTCATCTATAGTCCCCCCCATAAGCCGATGGCCACCGGACTCGAGTTCCTTCCGCTCCTCCTCCTGCTCTTCCTAGCTTTCATCGTCCCGCCCCTCCTGTCCAAGTTCCGGTGGCTGCCCGTCGTGGTCGGCGAGATCGTCGTCGGCATGATCGTCGGCCGGTCCGGGCTGAACATCGTCCGGACGGACGACACGCTGTCCTTCCTGGCCGAGATCGGCCTGGCCATCCTGATGTTCCTGTCCGGCCTCGAGATCGACTTCTCGCTGCTAACCCGCCCCGCGCCGGGAGGGAAGAGCCGGGCCAATCCCTCCCTCCTGGCCGGGACCTCATTCGTGCTCACGGTCGGCCTGGCCGGCCTGCTCTCCTGGCAGCTCGTCGCCCGCGGCTTGACCGACGACGTCGTCATGGTGGGG
>DSDX01000282.1 GCA_011048485.1 Candidatus Aminicenantota bacterium
CTCCGTCAAAAGGCAAGCGCGACGATCTACCGCTTGTCAAACGCTGGGAGGTCTTTAACAGCTCCAGAGAGCTCAAAGTATGAAGCCCATCACTCGTCAGGATATTCTGGCGCATCAATCCGCAGTTTCATGGGCAGAGCCATATCAGGTCGAACAGGATCTGTTGTTGTGCCAAGCGATGGTCGCTTTGTTTGATGACGACTTCCTGAGTTCACAAATCGCCATGCGCGGGGGCACGCTTCTGCACAAGGTCCAGCTCGCCCCAGCCGCGCGTTACAGCGAGGACATTGATCTGGTCGTGGTTGGTCCTCGTCCGGCAGACCATATCCGGCTCGCTATCCGCCGCGTCTTGGCCGATGTCCTGGGAGCCCCGAAGAAATCGGTTTGGGACACGCTCGTTTTGACGATACGCAACACTATCCAACCGTCGAGCATTCTGCGCATGACCTATTCGATGGCTTCCATCATTGAACCAAGCCGTACACTGGGAATTGTTGTCGAAGCGAATGTGACCGAGCGCATCCCACATCGAGCAGTTATTGCAATACCCTTCAGCTTTCCGTTCCGCGGTAAAAATGTCCAAACGCGTCTTAAAGGATTCGAGATCCACGAAATGCTGGGCACTAAAATGCGCGCTCTATTCCAGCGTAAGCGCGGGCGAGATTTGTTTGACCTGTATTGGGCGCTGACTCAATCGCCTACACCCATCAAGCCAGAAGAAGTACTTGCCTCGTTTCAGCATTATCTGAGTCTGGAAGGCACAGAAGCTAGGCGCGAAGAACTTGTCAGCATCTTAGATACTCACCTCAAGGACCGTGAATTTTGCTCGGACACGGAGGGGTTACTCCGCGCGGATATTTCTTACGATCCGCAATTGGCCGGGGGCTACATCAAATCACACTTGTTAAAACTATTATCGAAGTAGCTGATACTATTCGCGATTGACGAACGACCTGGCCACGGCCTTGCGGTTGAGGTTGAACAGGCCTTCAGAAAGCTCGCTAAAATCTTCAAGTTCAGTGAGTTAAATAAAGTGCCCCTGGCCTGACTCGAACAGGCGACAAACGGATTAGGAATCCGCTGCTCTATCCATACTGAGCTACAGGGGCACCCAGCGGAAGCGGCCTTACTATAGCCGAATCGCCCCGCGTTTTCAATTTAGCGGGCCCTCGGCTTCTTCTGACACTTGGGGCAGAAATGGCTCGAGCGGCCGCCCACGCGCGTCATCCGGATGGGGGTTCCGCACACGACGCAGGGCTCCCCCGTCCGGTCGTAGACCTTGTGCTCGAATTGGAAATCGCCGGGGTCTCCGTCGGCGTCCCGGTAATCCTGGACCGACGAGCCTCCAGCCTCGATGGCTCTGGCCAGGATCGTTCTCATGGAAGCGTGGAGGCGCTCGACGCGGCGCCGCGAGAGCCGGCAGGCCGGCGTCTCCGGATGGATGCGGGCGTCGAAGAGCATCTCGTCGGCGTAGATGTTGCCGATGCCGGCGATCCGCGTCTGGTCGAGGAGGAGCGGCTTGACGCGCCCCCGGCGCGCCTCGAGGAGGGCGGCGAATTCGGGAAGCCCGATCTCGAGCGGCTCGGGGCCGAGGCCAGCTCGCGGCAGGCGGTCCTTGGTCCGCCGTCGAGGCAGAGGAGGAACCCGAACTTACGGACGTCGCGGAAGAGGAGCTCGTTCCCGCCGTCCTCGAACCGGAAGGCGAGCCGGACGTGCTTGTCGCGGGGCGATCCCTCCGGCGCGAACAGGAACTGCCCGGTCATCTTGAGATGGAAGACGAGCGTCCGCCCGCCGCCGAGCGAGATGATCAGCATCTTGCCGCGGCGCCCGACGTCGAGGACGCGACGGCCGGCCAGGCCGGCCAGCGACTTGCGCCCGGTCCGGACGAGCGGCCGATAGAGGAGGTCGACGGCGGCGAACCGGCGCCCCTTGATCCGCGGCGCCAGCGTCCGGGCGATGGTCTCGACTTCGGGCAGCTCGGGCATGCGGCTATTTTATCAAACCCCAGAAGGGGTCAAACCTACCTTTTGCAGCAAAAGGTAGGTTTGACCCCTTCCTGATTTTCCTTTATGATGCTGTCTCATGAAAGTCAAGGCTATCATCGCCATGGTCCTGGGCTGGGCCGTCCCCGGCCTCGGCCACGCCGTCCAGAAGAAGTACGGCCGGGCCCTCCTCTTCTTCGTCTCGATCTTCGCCATGACCGGGCTTGGCCTGGCCATGAGCGGCCGGGTCTACCCCTTCCAGACCGATAACCCCCTGACCATCCTGGCCTTCTTCGCCGACATCGGGAACGGCCTCTTCTACCTCCTGACCCGCCTCCTGCGCTGGGGCGGAGGGGACCTGGCCCGGGCCACGTTCGAGTTCGGGACCGCCTACATCGCCGGCGCGGGGCTGCTCAATTTTCTAGTCGCCATCGACGCCTACGACATCGGCGCGGGGAAGAAGTCATGATCTTCGAGAGCCACCTCCTGTCGATGGTCGTCTACGCCTTCTTCGTCGCCCTCGTCATGGCCCTCATCCGCCGCCCCGACCTCAAGAGCCGCCTGCGCTACGGCCTGCTCCTGTTCGCCGTCATGACGGCCGGCGCCCTGGTCTTCGGCTGGCTGATGTTCCTGTTCATCAAGAGATAGACGGCCGCCCCGCGGCCTCGGCCGGCAGGGACGCCAAGACATCATGATCGAGCTCTTTCACATCTGGAAGCAGTACCAGAAGCCGTACTGGGCCCTGTCCGACGTCACCCTCAAGATCAACGACGGCGACTTCTACTTCATCACCGGGCCGAGCGGCTCGGGCAAGACGACCCTGCTGCGGACGATCTTCCGGGAGATCCTGCCGACCGAGGGCCAGATCCTCGTCAACGGCATCAACATCCTCAAGATCCACGCCGGCCGGATCTACACGCTGCGGCGGTCGATGGGCATCGTCTTCCAGGACTTCCGGCTCATGTTCCACAAGACGGTCTTCGAGAACGTCGCCGTGCCCCTGCAGGTGATCGGCGTCCCCCGCAAGGAGATCCGGCGGCGCGTCTTCGCCCAGCTCCAGAAGGTCAACCTCCACCAGAAGATGTGGGAGCTGCCCTCGCGGCTGTCCTACGGCGAGCAGCAGCGGGTGGCCATCGCCCGGGCCATCGTCAACAACCCCGAGATCATCCTGGCCGACGAGCCGACCGGCAACCTGGATCCCGAGCTGGCCTTCGAGATCATCACCCTGTTCAAGGACATCAACAAGCAGGGGGCCACGGTCATCATCGGCAGCCACGACCGGGAGCTCATCCGCCACTTCGGGGACAACATCCTGTTCCTCCAGAAGGGCAAGATCGTCGGCAAGGAAGCCCACGCGTGATCGAGAAGCTGCGCTA
>DSDX01000403.1 GCA_011048485.1 Candidatus Aminicenantota bacterium
CATAAGCCTGAGAGGAGGGACGATGGCGGAAGAGGAGGTCGGGCACATCACGCATTTCTTCCCCAAGATCAGCGTCGCCGTGATCGAGGTCACGGCCGGGACGCTCAAGGTGGGAGAGACCATCAGGATCAAGGGGCACACGAGCGACCTCACGCAGACCGTGGACTCGCTCCAGCAGGAGCACCAGCAGGTCGCGGAGCTCAAGACGGGCGCCTCGGGAGGCCTGAAGGTCAAGGAGCACGTCCGGGAGGGGGACAAGGTTTTCCGGGTGCTGGAAGGCTCCTGATCGCCTTAAAAGGGAAGAAGACGGTCCGCCGGGCGTCCAAAAGACGAAGGATTCCGTCTATCTAGATCCTTAAGAGGTGCGCCTTGGCTACAATGGACTGGAACAAGATCCGATCCAAGCTCTGGACGAGGAAATCCCGCCCCTTCACCCTCCTGGCCCTGCTCGTCCTGGCCTATCTGGGCTGGCAGATCGTCGCCCGGATCGTCGAGGGCGGCTCCAGCGGGGGTCCCCAGGGGGCCGCCGTCGCCGTCGAGATCGCGGCCATCGAGCGAGGAGGCATCAGGGACGTCGGCTCGTTCTCCGGGACCTTGATCCCGAAGTCCTACTTCACGATCGTCCCGAAGATCTCAGGACGGGTCAAGGAACTCTATGTCGATATCGGGGACCAGCTTGCGCGCGGCCGGCTCGTGGCCATCCTCGAGGACGAGGAGTACCAGCAGCAGGTCATCCAGGCCGAGGCCGACCTCGGCGTCGCCAAGGCCAACCTGCAGGAGGCCGCGTCGACAAGGGATCTGGCGCAGAAGGAGTACGAACGGGCCAAGGCCCTGCACGCCAGAGGCATCCTGTCCGACTCCGAGCTCGACGCGGCGGCCTCGGCCTTCGGGACGCGGGACGCGCGCCAAAAGGTCGCTCTCGCCCAGGTGGCCAACCAGGAAGCGGCCCTGGAAACCGCCCGGGTTAGGCTGTCCTATACCCGCATCCGTGCCTCCTGGGAGGCCGAGGACGAGATCCGCTACGTCGGGGAGCGCTTCGTCAATCCCGGGGCGATGATCTCGTCGACGACGCCCATCCTGTCCGTCATCGACCTCGAGCCGATCACGGCCGTCATCCACGTCACGGAAAAGGACTATTTCCGCGTCGAGCCCGCGCAGCCCGTCGCCCTGACGAGCGGCGCCTTCCCGGGCCGCGAGTTCCAAGGCCGGGTGGCCCGGATCGCCCCCCTCCTCAAGGAGACCTCGCGCGAGGCCCGGATCGAGGTCGATACCGACAATCCCGGGGGGATCCTCAAGCCAGGCATGTTCGTCAATGCCAGGATCGAATTCACCGCCCGGGAGGAGGCGACGATCATACCCTACAGCGCCGTCGCCACCCGGGGCGGGCTCCAGGGGATCTTCATGGCCGACCTCGAGGCCAAGAAGGCCGCGTTCCAGCCCGTGACGCTGGGCATCATCGAGGGTGAGCGGGCGGAGATCGTCGAGCCGGCCGGTCTGTCCGGCTTCGTCGTGACCCTCGGGCACCACCTGCTCGAGGACGGCACGTCCCTCATCCTCCCGGACGACGCCCCCGCCGCGGCGTCCCCGGCGTCGAAGGACGCCCCGGGGGACGAGCGATGAAGCTGTCCGAGTTCTCGATCCACCGCCCCATCTTCACCTGGATGGTGACGCTCGTCGTCATCATCATCGGGCTCGTCTCTCTCACCAGGCTCCCCGTCGACCTGATGCCCGAGATCGTGTATCCCACGCTCAGCGTCTTCACCTCCTACGAGAACACCGGCCCCGAAGAGATCGAGGAGCTGATCACGCGGCCGGTCGAGGAGGCCATGAGCGCCGTGCCCGGCGTCGAGGAGGTCTTCTCCACGTCGTCGGAGGGATCGAGCTCCGTCCGCATCCTGTTCGCCTGGGGCACCAACCTCGACGCCGCGGCCGACGACGTCCGGGAGCGCCTCGACCGCATCATCGGGCGCCTGCCCGAGGAAGTGGACCGGCCGACGCTCCGGAAGTTCGATCCGGCCCAGAGGCCCATCCTGATGTTCGGGGCCATCAGCAACCTCGATCCCATCCAGGTCCGGCGCATCATCGACGAGCAGATCGCCTACCGGCTCGAGCGCGTCGACGGCGTCGCCTCCATCGACGTCTGGGGAGGCCGGGAGCGGGAGATCCAGGTCAATCTCGACCCGGCCAAGCTCAAGGCCCTGGGCCTGCCCCTCGACGTCATCACGAGCAAGATCCGGCAGGAGAACATCGACCTGCCGGCCGGGATCATCGAGAGGGGGAACTACGAGATCCTCGTTCGCATCCCCGGCGTCTTCACCGACCTCGACCAGCTCCGGGACACCGTCATCGCTATCCGGGACGGCGTCCCCGTTCAGCTCAAGGAGATCGCCAGCGTCGACGACACCTTCCGGCGCATCACCCGCGTCGTCCGCATCAACGACAAGCCGGGGACCCGTTTGGCCATCTACAAGCAGTCCGGGGAGAACACGGTCGAAGTCGCCAAGGGCGTGCTCAACGAGATCGCCGGGATCCAGCGGGACATCCCCCAGATCCAGCTCGTGCCCGTCTCGAACAGCGCCGAGTACATCGAGAGAGCCATCAACAACGTCGGCTCGTCGGCGGTCTACGGCGGCATCCTGGCCATCCTGGCCCTGCTCGTCTTCCTGGTCAACATCCGCAGCACCCTGGTCGTCGCCATCTCCATCCCCATCTCGCTCATCGGGACCATCGCCCTGATCTATTTCGGCGGCTTCACCCTGAACACGATGACGCTCGGCGGCCTGGCCCTCGGCATCGGCATGCTCGTCGACAGCTCGATCGTCGTCCTCGAGAACGTCTACCGCATGCAGGAGGGCGGCCTGCCGCCCGTCAAAGCGGCCATCGAGGGGACCAACGAGGTGGCCGCGCCGATCGCGGTCGGCGCCATCACGACCATCGTCGTCTTCCTGCCCATGGTCTTCATCCGGGGCATTTCGGGGGTCATGTTCAAGCAGCTGGCCTACGTCGTCAGCTTCGCCAACCTGATGGGGCTCGTCGTCGCCCTGACCATGGTCCCGATGCTCTCGAGCCGGCTCATCCGCGTCGTCAAGCCCGTCGACCCCGGGGCCAAGCGCCCGGTGGCGCGGATGGTCCGGTTCTTCCTCGACGGCTTCCGCAAGCTCGAGGACTGGTACAAACGGCTTCTCCACAAGGCCCTGGACCATCGGGCCCTCGTGCTCGCCGTCACCGCGGCCCTGCTGGTCGGGAGCGTCCTCCTCATCCGCCTCGTCGGGACCGAGTTCATGCCCGCGACCGACGAGGGCGAGGTCCGGGTCACCGTCGAGATGGAGGTCGGCACGCGCCTCGAGGTCATGGAC
>DSDX01000401.1 GCA_011048485.1 Candidatus Aminicenantota bacterium
GAGGCCAGCGCCTCGGCGATGTTGAGGTCGTCCTCGAGCCCGGCGACGAACCCGGCCCGGGCCTCCTCGATCAGCGGCTCGACCGGGGCCGATCCGGCCCTCTCTGAGGGGACGGCCTCGAGCTCGGCGAGGAAATTCCCGATCCTCCGGCGGGCCGTCCTGGCCTGGTCCAGGGCCTCGAACGTGAAGTTGAGCATCTTCCGGTAATGCGTGGCGACGAGGAGAAAACGAAGATCGAGCGGGTCGTAGCCCCGGCCCGCGATATCCGGGATCCTGTAGGCGTTTCCTTTGGACTTGGCCATCTTCTCGCCGTCGACGATGAGATGGTGGCAGTGGAGCCAGTAGTTGACGAACTTGACCCCGTTGGCGCCCTCGGACTGGGCGATCTCGTTCTCGTGGTGGGGGAAGATGTTGTCGACCCCGCCGCAGTGGATGTCGAACGTCGGACCGAGGAATTTGGAGCTCATGGCCGAGCACTCGATATGCCAGCCCGGACGGCCCGGGCCGATCTCGGTCTCCCAGACGGGCTCGCCTTCCTTGGGCGCCTTCCAGAGGGCGAAGTCGTGGACGCTCTCCTTTTCGTACTCGTCGGCGTCGCCCCGGCGCCCCGGACGGCGGTCCTCGAGATTGACCCTCGACAGCCGGCCGTAGGCGGGGAAAGCGTCGATGGCGAAGTAGACCGAGCCGTCCTTCCGGTAGGCCAGGCCCTTGTCGAGCAGGGTCTTGATGATCGCCACCATCTCCGGGATGAAGGCGGTGGCCCGGGGATAATGGTCGGCGGGCAGGATGGCCAGCGCGTCCCTTTCCGCGAAGAAGTCCTCGATGAACGGCCTGGTGAACTCGTCGAGACCGACCCCTTTGGCCCTGGCGTCCCGGATCGTCTTGTCGTCGACGTCGGTGATGTTCATGACGTGAAGGACCTTGAAGCCGCTGAACAGGAGGAAGCGCTTGAGCAGGTCCTCGAAGACGTAGGCTCGCCAGTTGCCGATGTGGGGGAAATCGTAGACCGTCGGCCCGCAGGTGTAGAGCTTGACCAGGCCGGGCTGGAGTGGCTTGAACTCCTCGACCCGTCCGCCCAGGGTGTTGTGAAATCGCATCATCGGCGCTTATCTTAGCCGTTCCGACCTCTGCCCGTCAACCTGGACCGCAAGGGGATGGGATGCCGCTGGGCCGGCCGCCGGGGAGGCACCCGGAGGGGGGTATCGGCCTGGGCGCGGGCTTGAAAGCCGGGGGGCGAATGTGCCATAATCGGGCTTCTCGAAATCCGGACCGATAAAGGCATCCAGCATGAAACTCAAGATAGGGATCCGCAGAGAGGACATCAGCAAGTGGGAGAGACGCGCCCCCCTGATCCCGTCCCACGCCCGCGAGCTCACCGATAACCACCCCGTCGAGTTCCGCGTCCAATCCTCGCAGGTCCGGGTCTTCACGGACGACGACTACCGCCTGTCCGGCATCCCGGTCGATGAAGGACTGTCGCCCTGTCCCGTCATCCTGGCCTTGAAGGAGATCCCGCTCGATCTCATCGAGACGGGCAAGACGTATCTCTTCTTCTCGCACACCATCAAGGGTCAGCCCCAGAACATGCCCATGCTCAGGAAGATGAGGGACCTCGGGTGCACGATCATCGACTACGAGAAGATGGTCGATGACCAAGGCCGGCGGGTCCTCTATTTCGGCAATTACGCCGGACACGCCGGCATGCTGGACACGCTCTGGGCCCTGGGCCGGCGGCTCGAGACCGAGGGCACGGCCAACCCGTTCACGCTCCTCGAGCCGACCCACCGCTACGGGAGCCTGGTCGAGGCCAAGGAGGCGGTGGCGAAGCTGGCCTGGACGATCGCCCGGGAAGGCCCGCCCGCCGGCCTAAGCCCCCTTGTCGTCGGGTTCTTCGGCTACGGACATGTCGCCCAGGGCGCCCAGGAGATCTTCGACATCCTGCCGATCGAGACGGTCCGGCCGGCCGACATCCCCCGGCTCTTCGAGGGCGGGGCCAAGGCCCATCGTCATCTTTACAAGGCCGTGTTCCATGAAGAGGACATGGTCAGGCCCAAGGACGCCGCGAAGGCCTTCGATCTCCAGGATTACTACGCGAACCCGGGGGATTACCGGGCCGTCACCGAGGACTACGTCCCCTACCTCACGGCCTTGGTCAACGGGATCTACTGGACGCCGAAGTTCCCCAGGTACGTCACCAAGCCGTTCCTGAAGTCGCTCTTCGGGGGGGAGACCCGTCCCCGGCTCCGCGTCATCGGCGACATCAGCTGTGACATCAACGGGTCGATCGAAGCCACGGTCAAGGCGACCGACTCGGAGAACCCGGTCTATGTCTACGACCCTCTCGAGGACAAGGCCGTCCCGGGTTTCGAAGGCCGTGGCCCCGTGGTCCTGGCCGTTTATAACCTCCCCGCGGAGCTGCCGCTTGAATCTTCGGCCTACTTCAGCGGCCGGCTGAAAGATCACATCCCGGCCCTGGCCGCGGCGCGGTTCGACCGGCCCTTCGCCGAGTGCGGGCTGCCCGACGTGCTGAAGAAAGCCGTCATCCTCTACCGGGGCGGGCTCACGCCCGATTTCGCCTATCTCGCCGAATTCATCGCCTGAGGAACGTTCGCTTCGGGGAGTCGCTCATGAACAAGGTGCTCGTTCTCGGGGCCGGCCTGGTGGCCCGCCCGCTGGTGCGGTATCTGCTCGAACGGCCCGGCCTCGCCGTGACCGTCGCCGACGTGGAGGCGGGCCGGGCCGAAGCTCTTGTCGCAGGCCACACCCGGGGCGCGGCCGAGGTCCTCGATATCGCCGACCGGGCCGCGTTGAGCGCGGCGATCGAGCGAGCCGATCTCGTCGTCAGCTTGGTGCCCTACACGTTCCATCCGCTGATCGCGGAGCTGGCCGTCGAGAGCGGCCGGCCCATGGTCACGGCGTCCTATGTCAGCCCGGCGATGCGGGCGCTCGACGAACGGGCCAAGGCCAAGGGGGTCATCCTGCTGAACGAGCTCGGCCTCGACCCCGGCATCGACCATATGGAGGCCATGCGGATCATCCACGAGGCCCACGAGGCCGGCCGGAGCGTCCTCGGCTTCACCTCATGGTGTGGCGGGCTGCCGGCGCCCGAGGCCAATACCAATCCCTTCGGCTACAAGTTCTCCTGGAGCCCGCGCGGCGTCCTCCTGGCGTCCAAGAACTCGGCCCGGTTCCTCAAGGACGGCCGGATCGTGACCATCCCGGCGGCGGAGCTCTTCGCCCGCCCCGAGACCATCGGCATCCCCGGGCTCGGCGACTTCGAGGGCTACCCCAACCGCGATTCCGTGGCCTACAGGGAAACCTACGGCATCCCCGAAGCCCTCACGGTCCTGCGC
>DSDX01000048.1 GCA_011048485.1 Candidatus Aminicenantota bacterium
CCATAGACCTTGCGGCCGACGACGCGCTTGGCGTAGGAGACGGGGATGCGGCGCTGGCCGCGCTCGACGTAGACGATGAAGGCGACGACGGCCACCATGAGCGCGCCGAGGAAGATCAGCTTCAGCGGGTCCATGTCCCCCGTCCGCAGGCCGTTGACCAGGCCCAGGAGGCCGCTCGGGAAGTCGACGACGATGCCGGCGAAGATGATGAGAGAGATGCCGTTGCCGATGCCGCGCTCCGAGATCTGCTCGCCGAGCCACATGACGAAGACCGTTCCGGTCGTCAGGGTCAGGACGGTCAGGAGCATGAAGCCCAGCCCGGGATTGGGGACGATGGGCGCCCCGGCCGGGCTGGTCAGGTTCTGGAGGAAGAAGGCGATGCCGATCCCCTGGACGAGGCAGATCAGGATCGTGCCGTAGCGGGTGTACTGGGTGATCTTCTTGCGCCCGAGCTCCCCTTCCTTGGACAGCCGCTCGAGGTAGGGCCAGACGACCGTCAGCAGCTGGAGGATGATGGACGAGCTGATGTAGGGCATGATGCCCAGGGCGAAGATGGTCATTCGGGCCATGTTCCCGCCGGAGAACAGGTTGATGAAGTCGAACAGCGAGCCCTGCTGCGACTGCCAGAACTCCTGGAGGGCCTCCGCGCTGAGGCCGGGGATGGGCAGCTGGCCGCCGATCCGGTAGACCGCGAGCAGGAGGAGGGTGAAGATGACCCTCTTCCTCAGCTCGGGGATGCTGAAGATGTTGCGGATGCTGTCTATCATGGTCCTTAGTCTTTCCCGATGACGACGGCCCGGCCCCCCTGGGCCTCGATCTTCTTGACGGCCGCCGCGGAGAACTCGTGGGCCCGGACGGTCTTGGCCGAGGCCAGATCGCCCCGGCCGAGGATCTTGACCCGGTCCGTGGCCTTCCGGATCAGGCGGTGCTTGGCCATGTCCTCGGGCCCGATCTCGTCCTTGCGCAGTTTGGCCAGGCGGTCCAGGTTGACGACGGCGATCTCGTCGCGGAAGATGTTGGTGAAGCCGCGCTTCGGGATGCGCCGGACGAGCGGCATCTGGCCGCCCTCGAAGCTCCGCTTGCGGGAATAGCCGCTGCCGGAGAGCTGGCCCTTATGGCCGCGGCCGGACGTCTTGCCCAGGCCGGAGCCGGGCCCTCGGCCCACCCTCTTGCGGTCCTTCCTCGATCCTCGGGCCGGTTTCAGGTTGCTGAGATTCATGGCTTCTCCACCGTTTCAACCTCGACCGCATGGGCGATCTTGCGGACCATCCCCCGGACGGCGGGCGTGTCCTCCAGGACGGCGTGGGAACGGAGCTTGCGCAGGCCAAGCCCCTTGGCCGTCTCCCGCTGGTCCCGGGGGCTGCCGATGAGGCTGCGCACGAGCGTGACCTTGATGGCCCGGCCGCCGGCGGCTTTCCGGGCGCGCCGGGACGGTCCCTTGGGTTTGGTCGCGACATCGGTCATAGCGCACCTCTCGCCTTGCCGCGGAGCTTGGCCACGTCGTCGGGGTTCCGGAGGCGGCGCAGGGCGTCCATCGTCGCGTTGGCGACGCTGATGGGGTTGTTGCTGCGGATGGACTTGGTCAGGATGTCCCGGATCCCGGAGAGCTGCATGATGACGCGGACGGCCCCGCCGGCGATGACGCCCGTCCCCTTGGAGGCCGGCCGGAGCACGACCAGGCCGGCCCCGTCGACGCCCTTGACGAAGTGGGGAATGGTCGTATCGGCCAGGGGCACGCGGATCATGCTCTTGCGGGCCGCCTCGACGCCCTTGGCGATGGCCTGGGGCACTTCCCGGGCCTTGCCCTTGCCGATGCCGACCCGGCCGCGCTCGTCGCCGACCGCCACCAGGGCCGAGAAGCTCAGGTTCTTGCCGCCCTTGACGACCTTGGTGACGCGGCGGATGGAGATGACCTGGTCCTTGAGCTCCATGCCGTCCTCGTCGAGGACCCCGACTTTCCTGCTGTGTCTGCGATCGTCCACGTCTGTCTCTCCTTCTCTCAGCCGCCGCTAGAACGCGATGCCTTCCTTGCGGACGGCGTCCGCCAGGGTCTTGATGCGCCCGTGGTAGGGATGGGTGCCCCGGTCGAAGACGACTTTGTCGATCTTGGCCGCCTTGAGGCGCCGGCCCAGCAGCGCGCCCAGCTCGCCGCAGGCGTCCTTGGTCTTCGTGCCCTTGGCCTTGGCCCGGAACTCCTTCTCCAGGGTCGAGGCGGCCAGCAGCACGGCGCCCTTGAGGTCGTCGATGACCTGGGCATAGACATAGGCGTTGCTCTTGAACACATGCAGGCGGGGCCGCTCGGCCGTGCCCCGGACCCTCTCGCGGATCCGCTTCCGGAGCCGGTCGTTCCTGGTCTTTCTCTCGATGGTCTTGTCTTTAAGCACCGGCCACCCCCGCCTTCCGTTCTTTCTTGATGAGCCGTTCGCCGACATACCGGACGCCCTTCTGCTTGTAGGGGTCCGGGATGCGCAGGCTCTTGATGTCGTCAGCGACCTGGCCGACCTTCTGCCGGTCGATGCCCCGGACGCTGAGCAGGGTCGGCTTCTCGGCCGTGATCTCGATGCCCTCGGGGATCGGGTAGACGACCGGCCGCGAATACCCCAGGCTGATCTCGAGCCGCCCCTTGTCGACCTTGGCCCTGTAACCGACGCCGACGATCTCCAGCTGCTTGGCGTATCCCTCGCTGACGCCGACGACGGCGTTGTGGGCCAGGGCCCGGCCGAGGCCGTGGTTGGCCCGTCCGGCCTTCGTATCGTCGGACCGGCTGATGACGAGGCTGTCGCCCTCGACGGCGGCCGTGATGCCCGGCCGGAGGGGCGTCGTCAGCTTGCCCTTCTGGCCCTCGAAATCGATCCGGTCGGGGTGCACGGTCACGGTCACGCCCGGCGGTATCGCGATGGGTTTCTTCCCGACTCTCGACATGGTGCCTCTCTCCTCCGCCTACCAGATGCTGCAGAGAACCTCGCCGCCCGTCCCCAGCTCCTCGCAGGCCCGGCCGCTCATGACGCCGCGGGACGTCGAGACGACGACCAGCCCCAGGCCGTCCAGGGCCTTGGGGACGGAATCCCGGGTGCAGTAGACGCGGCAGCCGGGCGTGCTGATCCGCTTGAGGCCGCTGATGGCGTTCCGGTTGTCCTCGGTGTACTTGAGCGTCACGTTGAGGACGCCCTGCTTCTTGTCGTCGATGACCTTGTAGTTCTTGATGTAGCCCTCCTCCTTGAGGATCTTGACGACCTCGACCCCCAGGCGGAAGGAGGGCATGCTGACTTCCCGCTTCTTGGACTTCACGCCGTTGCGGATCCGGGTGAGCAGGTCAGATAGCGAATCCATGGGTTGTTCCTTTCTCCAATC
>DSDX01000229.1 GCA_011048485.1 Candidatus Aminicenantota bacterium
CAAGCGGAAATGGAGGCGACGCGGACCATGGCCAGGGCCCGTTTTCTGCGCGGGCTCGAGACGAAATCGCCCCGGCTGAGGACGCTCGGCCTCTTCGAGATCCTGGCCCCCGGCGCCGGGGGCTTGTCCGGCTTCTACGAAGCGCTCGGCGCCGTGACCCGCGACGATCTGAACGCCTTCATCCATAAGGTCCTTGATCCCAGCCGGGCTCTGGCCCTGACCGTCGGACCCGAGGGACCAAAATATCCCCAAGGAGGAGACTCATGGCCGCGCTGACCGAAAAGGACCTCGCCGGCCTGGTGCGCTCCGTCTTCCCGGGCTTTCCGGAGGACAGGGCGCTCGGCATCCTCGTGGACGTGCCCCGCGATCGGGCGCGCGACAATCCGGATTGGAGGCGCCGCCGGGCCATGGCCGAAGATTGGGCGGCGCGCCTGATAGCCGCCGCCCCGTCCGTGCCGCTCGACACGGTCCGGCTCGTCGCCTACCCCGACGTCGGGTCCAACAACGCCGATCTGCCGGAGGAGTGCTTCCTCGCCGCGGGCGCCCTGCCCTCCGAGGCGTCGGGGCTGGCCGAACGGGCCGAACGGAGGCTCTTCGAAGAGGTCTTCGAGGAGATCCCCCTCTTTCTGGCCCCGACCGAATACTCGACGACGGCTCCGCTCAAGAACGCGGCTTCGAGGCACGGCTTCCGGGCCGCCACGATGCCGGGCTTCTCGGAAATCATGATCCCCGCCCTGCGGGTGGACTACGGCGAGGTCGGCCGCCGGGTCGGCGCGCTCAAGGAGCGCCTGGACCGGGCCGTGGAGGCCGAGGTCGAGTTCGTCAAGGACGGCCGCGAGCCCCACCGCATGCTCTTCGACCTTCGGCATCGGACGGCCCACGAGAGCGCCGGCCGCTTCCCTAAGAAAGGCACGGCCGGCAACCTGCCCAGCGGCGAGGCCTATATCGTCCCATACGAGGGCGAGAAGGGCGAGGCCAGCCGGACCCGTGGCGAGCTGCCGGTCGAGTTCTCCGGCGAGGTCCTGGTGTTCGCGGTCGAGGCCAACCGGGCCGTGGCCGTGCGTCCGGCGGCGACGCTCGGACCGGCCTGGAAGGAGGAAGCGGAGCGCCTGCGACGCGAGCCGGCCTACGGCAACATGGCTGAGCTCGGCTTCGGCGTTCTCGGCGATTTCGGCATCGGCCCCGTCGGCGAGATCCTGCTCGACGAGAAACTGGGCCTGCATGTAGCCTTCGGCCGGAGCGACCATTTCGGCGGCCGGACCGGGCCGGCGGACTTCTCCCGTCCCGAGGAGGTCGTCCACATCGACCGCATCTACATCCCGGCGACCCAGCCTCGGGTCGCCGTCTACGCGGTCGTCCTCCGCTACCCGGACGGTTCGGACGAGGTCGTCATGTCCGAGGGCCGCTATACGATCTTCTAAATCAGCGGAACTCGGTGCTGACGATCGTGATCCGGTCCGGATAGGCGATCGGTCCGAAGGGGGTCGAGACCGTCGGCCGGGCGTCGAGCGCGATCTTGGTCGCCGTCCGGTCGCGCCCGCCCAGGGCCAGGGCCAGCCCGATCAGGTCCTCGTAACGCCTGTCCCCGAAGAACTCGAGCAGGTCGAGGGACAAGCGCAGGGGGACGATCGACTCCTGTCCCGTTCCCGGGATCTCGAACGGCCGGTCGATGTCGCCCGTGACCGTCGGCTTGCCGTCGACAAGGAGACGGCACTCGAGCCCCGTGAGGGTGCTCGTCGACCGGCGGGACCCGCCGGTTCCGTCGTTGGGATTGACGGCCAGGACGTCGAGGACGAACTCGACCGGCAGCTCGCGGGACCGGTAGGCCTGGGCGATCTTGACAGCGTCCAAGGCGTTGAAGTCGCCGAGGGCGGCCTTGCCGCCGATGTCGATCCCCATGAGCCGGAAGTCACGGACCGCCGCCAGCCTGAACTTCAGCCGCTGCAGGTTCGTCAGGGCGGCGGTCATCTGGTCGAGCGCGGCGCATGACGACAGGGCCAGAACGCTTGTGAGAACCAGCAGCGCCGAGGCGGATCGCCGGAGGCGAAACATCTTGTTCCTCCCTCATTCGGCCATCTTCTTGTACGCGGCGTAACGCGCCTTGGCCACGTCGGCGGCCTCCGCGAAGAGCACTTTGGCGATGTCGGGGAACTGCTGGGTCAGCGTGCGGTACCGGATCTCGTTCTTGAGGAACACCCCGTACTCGAGCTTGGGCTCCTTGGAATCGAGCTGGAAGGGATTCTTGCCCTGTTCGGCCAGGAGCGGATTGTAGCGGTAGAGGATCCAGTAGCCGGTGTCGACGGCCAGCTTCTCCTCGGCCTGGGACTTCCGCATGTCGATGCCGTGGTTGATGCACGGAGAATAGGCGATGATGATCGACGGGCCGGGATAGGCCTCGGCCTCGAGGAAGGCCTTGAGGCACTGGTTCATGTTGGCCCCCATGGCCACCGAGGCGACATAGACATAGCCGTAGGTCATGGCCATCCGCCCGAGGTCCTTCTTGGCCGTCCTCTTGCCCGAGGAAGCGAACTTGGCCACCGAGCCGATCGGCGTCGCCTTGGAGGCCTGGCCGCCGGTATTGGAGTAGACCTCGGTGTCGAGGACGAGGATGTTGACGTTGCGGTTCATGGCCAGGACATGGTCGAGGCCGCCGTAGCCGATGTCATAGGCCCAACCGTCGCCGCCGATGCACCAGACGCTCTTCTCGACCAGGAAGTCCTTGAGCTCGTCGATCTTGGCCAGGTAGGGCTTGGACCCGTTGGCCGACTTAAGGGCCTCCGGCAGGGCGGATACGACGGCCTTGGCGGCGGCCTTGGCCTCGTCCCCGACGCCCTTCCAGGACGCTTTCATCTTCTGGAGCGCGTCGGCCAGGGCCGGGATCGTTCCGCCGGCCAGGGCGGCCTCGATGGACGAGGCCAGGAGGCGGCGGCTGGCGTCGATGGCCAGGCGCATGCCGAAGCCGTATTCGGCGTTGTCCTCGAAGAGCGAGTTGGCCCAGGCCGGGCCCTTGCCCTCGGCCGTCTGGGCGTACGGGCAGGTCGGGAAGGTGCCGCCGTAGATCGAGGAACAGCCGGTGGCGTTGGCGATGAGCATGCGGTCGCCGCAGATCTGGGTGGCCAGCTTGACATAGGGCGTCTCGCCGCAGCCGGCGCAGGCGCCGCTGAACTCGAACAGGGGCCGGACGAACTGGCTGCCCTTGAGCGTTTCGCGCCCGACGCCGTCCAGGACGTTGTCGGGCAGCCGGTCGAAGAACTCGGCCTTCTCGGTCTCGCCGGCCTCACGGAGCTCGGCGATCGGGGTCATGACCAGGGCCTTGGTCTTGGCCGGGCAGACCTCGGCGCA
>DSDX01000132.1 GCA_011048485.1 Candidatus Aminicenantota bacterium
GGAGCCGTCGTCCAGCGTCCGGGGACAGAGTTCCAGAGGAGAATGTAAGTGGCGAAATCGCTCGTCATCGTCGAATCGCCGGCCAAGGCGAAAACGGTCAACCATTATCTCGGCCAGGACTACGTCGTCAAGGCCTCGATGGGCCACGTCCGCGACCTGCCGAAAAAGCAGATGGGGGTCGACATCGCGGCCGGCTTCCAGCCGACCTACGAGGTCATCCCGGAGAAGACGAAGACCGTCGCCGAGCTCAAGCGCGCGGCTAAAGAGAGCGCGCGGGTCATCCTCGCCGCCGACCCCGATCGCGAGGGCGAGGCCATCTCCTGGCATCTCGGCCAGCTGCTGGCCGAGGCCAACCCGAACATCTTCCGGGCCACGTTCAACGAGATCACCGAGGAGGGCGTGCGGGACGCCTTCGACAATCTCGGCCAGATCGACCTCCACCTGCTCGACGCCCAGCAGACGAGGCGCGTGCTCGACCGGCTGGCCGGGTATCTCATCAGCCCGCTCCTCTGGAAGAAGATCGCTCGTGGCCTGTCCGCGGGCCGGGTCCAATCGGTCGCCCTGCGGCTCATCGTCGACCGGGAGAAGGAGATCAAGGCCTTCGTCCCGGAGGAGTACTGGCTGATCGCGGCCAAGCTCGAGGGCCGGAACCCGCCGGCCTTCAGGGCCGGGCTGGCCAAGATCGAGGGCAGGAAGGCCAAGGTCCGCAACGCCGACGAGGCCCGGATCGTCCGCGAGGAGTGCGAGCGGACGCCCTTCGTCCTGGACAAGGTCCAGGTCAAACCCAAGCACAAGCATCCCTCCCCGCCCTACATCACGAGCACGCTCCAGCAGGACGGCTTCCGGCTGCTGCGCTTCCCGGTCAAGAAGACCATGTTCGTGGCCCAGAAGCTCTACGAGGGCATGCCCATCGGCGAGCTCGGCCAGACGGGCCTCATCACCTACATGCGAACGGACTCGGTCCGGGTTTCCGACGCGGCCCGGGCGGCGGCGAAGGCCTACATCGAACGGTATTTCTCCGCCTCCCACATTCCGGCCAAGCCGAACGAGTACCGCAGCAAGAAGAAGACCCAGGACGCGCACGAGGCCATCCGGCCCGCCCATCTCGACCTGCCGCCCGAGAAGGTCAAACCGTTCCTCAAGAAGGAGGAGTACGACCTCTACAAGCTCATCTGGCGACGGTTCATCGCCTCCCAGATGGCCGCGGCCAAGATCGAGGAGACGGTCTTCGACATCTCCTGCGGGCGCTATCTCTTCCAGGCCAAGGGGGAAGTGGTCAAGTTCGACGGCTTCCTGGCCGTCTGGCCGAACGGGGCCTCCGACAAGGAGACCCTGCCCAAGGCCGAGGCCGGCGAGACGCTCAAGCTCCTGGACCTCGAGACCAAGCGGAAATTCACCGAGCCGCCGCCCCGCTACACGGAGGGGACCCTGGTCAAAGAGCTCGAGGCCCGCGGCATCGGCCGGCCCAGCACCTACGCCCCGACCATCGCCACGATCCAGACCCGGACCTATGTCGTCAAGGAGGAGGGCAAGTTCCGGCCCACGGAGCTCGGGATGTACGTCACCGACTTCCTGGTCAAGCACTTCCCCAAGCTCCTGGAGTACAAGTTCACCGCCCACATGGAAGAGGAGCTCGACCAGATCTCCGAAGGGGCCAGGAAGGGCGTCGAGAGCCTCGAGGAGTTCTACGCCCTGCTCAAAGGCTATCTCGAGAAGGGGCAGGAGACCGAGGGCGTCAAACAGACGGGCATCCCGATCGACGAGACGTGCCCGAAATGTGGGGCGCCGCTCGTCGTCAAGAGCGGCCGCTTCGGCCAGTTCAAGGCCTGTTCGTCGTACCCGACCTGCCGGTTCCGCGAGAGCCTGGACAAGAAAGAAGCCAAGCCGCTCGACGAGACGTGCCCGGAGTGCGGCGCGCCGCTGGAGCAGAAGTTCGGCCGCTTCGGCCCCTTCGTCGCCTGCTCGTCCTACCCCAAGTGCACGTACATCAAGAAGGACAAGCCCGTCGACACGGGCATCGACTGCCCGCTCGGCTGCGGCGGCAAGGTCCTGAAGCGCAAGACCAAGCGGGGCAAGTTCTTCTTCGGCTGCAGCCGCTATCCGAAATGCCAGTTCGCCTCCTGGGACGAGCCCGTCGACCGGGCCTGCCCGGCCTGCGGGGCGAAGATCCTCTACAAGAAGACACCCATCAAGGGCGAGCCTTACGTCTATTGCAAAAACGAGGCGTGCGCCTTCAAGGAGGCGGCGCCCCGGGACAAGATCTGGGAAACGGCCGGAGCGCGGGAAGGAGGCCCGTCGGGAGGGGCCGAGACCGGCGCGCCCGGGCCCGGCGGTGCCGATGAAGAAGGCGATCGCTGAGTTCCTGGCCTACCTCGAGCACGAGAAGAACGCCTCGTCCCACACGGTGGCGGCCTACGGGCGCGATCTCGGCCAGGTCGCGGCCTACCTCAAGGAGCGCGGGGTGCGCTGGGACAAGGCGGGCAACGTCGTCCTGCGCGGCTACCTGGCCGAGCTGCACGAAAAAAAGCGGGCCAAGGCGACCATCGGGCGCAAGCTGGCCTCGCTCCGGTCCTTCTACGACTTCTGCCTGCGGAAGAGATGGGTGGCCGAGAACCCGGCCCGGGTCCTGGCCCGGCCGCGCCAGGACAAGCGGGTCCCCTCGTTCCTTTCGGAGGGGGAGGCCGCGGACCTCCTCGACCTGCCCCGCTCGTCCGAGCCGCTCGACCTCAGGGACAGGGCCCTCCTCGAGCTCCTCTACGCGACCGGGATCAGGGTGAGCGAGCTGGTCGGCATCGAGACGGGCGATATCCACGCGGACGAACGGCTCGTCCGCGTCCGGGGCAAGGGCAAGAAGGAGCGGCTCGTTCCGTTCGGGACCAAGGCCCGCGAGGCCCTCGAGGATTATCGCCGGGCCAGGCCCGTCCTGGCCGGCCGCGGGGACGTGGGGGAGGCCTTCTTCCTCAACTATCGAGGCGGCCGGCTGACGACCCGGTCGGTTCAGCGCCTGGTCCGCAAGGCCATCCGCCGCACCGCCGTGGCCCGCAAGATCAGCCCTCACTCGCTCCGCCACTCCTTCGCCTCCCATCTGCTGGGGCGGGGCGCGGACCTGCGCGTCATCCAGGAGCTCCTGGGGCACGCCAGCCTGTCCACGACCCAGAAATACACGCACGTCGACCTCCAGCAGCTCCTCGCGGTTTACAGGAAGAGCCACCCTCGCTCGTAATGAAGGGTTTCTTCCCGGGTTTTCCTGCTCGCCAAGCCGCAGGGAGGGACATCGCGGGCTCGGGACGCTCCTTCTCCGGCCTCACCCC
>DSDX01000365.1 GCA_011048485.1 Candidatus Aminicenantota bacterium
CCCCGGAGGAGGACGGACTTGACGGCCTCTGTCCCGGCGATGACGGCGTCGATCGCGGCCAGGGGCAGCTTGCCCTCGAGCGGGGACGAATCCGCCGGCCTGGACAGGACGCGCAACGGGACCTGGGCCGCGGCGGCCGCCGCCAGGCCCAGCGTCGCGCCGAACGTCTCGTGGACGTGGACCAGCTTGCAGCCGTTGTCGCGCATCAACGCGGCCAGGCGCCTTCGAACGAGCCAGCCCAGCCGGCCGCGCATGGGAATGGCCGTCGCGGGCAGGCCCTCATCGGAAGCCCGCCGGAGGATCTCGCTGCCGGGTTCGACGACGAGATAGGTCTTCAGGCCCTTCGTGACGAGCTCGCGGGCGACGCAGAGGACTTGGCCCTGGCTCTCGCGCCATTCCTTCCCGGCGTCGATGAGGAAAACGCTCACGGGGCGATTCTAGCACAGGCGCCAGAAGAGGGACAGTCCCCCGGAGGCAGGCCCTCGCGCGGTCCCTTTCGTCGCGGACAGCCGTCCTCTCGAGCCGGGGCCGGGCGAACCACCCCGAGTCCGGCCCGGCGCGCCCGGCGGGGTCAGCGGATGTAGTCGCCGAGCGTGATGCCGCGCCGGTCCAAGGTCGAGCCGGTCACCTTGGCGATGTTGGCCAAGGCGACGTTGTAGTCGACCAGGGCCCTCATTTCCATGGACCGGGCGCTGGCCAGCGCGTCCTGGTAGGTCAGGACGAAGTAGTTCGTCGACATGCCGACGTTGAGCTTCTTCATCTCGGCCTCGAGCTGCTTCTCGGCCAGTTCCCGGGCGATCCGGTAAGCGTCGACGGCCTTGGCCGCCGTCTCCAGGGTCCGGACGGCGTCGCTGACCTCGAGGAAGATCTGCTGCTCCTGGCTGTTGAGCCGGGCCTGGGCCTGCTCGAGATCGAGCTTGGCGTAGGTGTAGTTGGCCTTGCCGACGAGGTCGCCGAAGGGGATGGTCAGCGTCAATCCGGCCGTCCAGTTGTTGTAGAGGAACTTGAACGAGTCGCGGAAAGCGTCGCCGGCGCTGCCGGGATCGCCGGGGATCGGTTCCCCGAACGGGTTGGCCGGATCGTAGATGAACTGCTGGCCGGAAATGCCGGGGCTGGCCTTGACCACCTGGAGGTCGAGCTGGGGCAGGCGCTGGTTCTTGGCCACGTGGAAATTGACTTTCTTGGTCTCGATCGCCGTCTTGGCCGTCTCGAGGTCGGGCCGGTGGGCCAGGGCAATGGCGTAAGCCTCCTCGAGCGTGATCGCGAACGGCTTGTACTCGGGCCGGTCGGCCGGGACGACGCTCTGTCCCAGGTCTGCGGGCTCGACGCTCAGGTTGAGCAGGGTCCGGAGCTGGTCCTGGTTGCGCTTGACCAGGGCCTCGGCCTGGAGGATGTCGGCCTCGCGGCGGGCCACGGTGGCCTCGGCGTTCAGGACCTCGATCGGGGCCTTGGTGCCGACCTGGACCTCCCGCTTGGTCTTGGCCAGCAGGTCGCGCCCGCTCTCGAGGGCCTGGCCGAGCGTCTTGAGGTTCTCGATGCTGTAGACGAGATTCCAGTAGGCCGCCTCGACGGCGTAGACGGTGTCGATGAGGACGCTCTTGAACTGGCTCCGGGAGACCTCGAAGTTGTTCTGGGCGACGATGATCTCGCGCCGGCTGACCGTCCAGCCGAAGTTCTTGAGCAGGGGCTGGGTCAGGACGAAGTTCAGGCGGCTCGTGTAGGAGGGGTTGTAGCTCTGGAAGAGCTGGTTGTTCTTCGAATAGTCATAGCTCAGGGAGGCCTGGAGGGTGCCGCCGAAGGGGATCCGTTGGGCAACGGACGCGGACGTGCTCGTCGACCGGTTGACGTACGTGCCGGTCTGCTGGAGCGACCAGGTCGAGAGCTGTTCGTAGCGGTTGCCGGTCAGATCGATCTGGACGGTCGGCGTATACATCTGCCTGGCCTGGGAGACCGTGGCCGAGGCCAACCCCGGGTTGATGACCTCCGCGGCGACGTTGAGATTGTTCTTGAGGGCCTTGAGGATCGAGTCCTCGAGGGACAAGGTCAGGTCCTGGGCCTGGGCCGGCCGGCCGAAACCGGGCGCGCCGGACAAGAGGGCCAGGGCCAGCCAAGCGCCGAAGATCCGTTTCTTGGTCATGTCCGTCCTCCGATCGACGAGATTGCGTTCATCAGAAACCGAAGAGAATCCATCTGCAAGAACGATGCCAATGCGCAAGACGACCCGCATCGATCTCTATGTCATACGAAACCGGCGGCTTTCCGTTCACTCCGGCCAACGGATGCCGAGGCCCGTCATCTTGTTGAACAGGGTCTTGCGGCTGATGCCCAGGATCCCGGCCGCCCGGGTTCGGTTGCCGCCCGCCTGACGCAGCGCCTCGACGATGAGAGCCTTCTCCCGCGCCCCGGCGACGCTCTGGACGGCCTCTTTCAAGGGCTCGAGCGTCGGCGGGCCGGCCGGCGCGTCGACGGAAGCCGCCAGATGCCCGGCCAGCCTGACCCGGGCGGGGAGCGTCCCCTCCGCCACCCACTCGCCCTCCGTCATGACCATGGCCTCATAGATAACGTTCTCGAGCTCGCGGACGTTGCCGGGCCAGGCGTAGCCGGAGAGGCGCCGGAGCGCGGCGGGGCTGAAGCCCAGGACCTTCTTGCCCAGCTCGCCCGCGTACTTGCCGACGAAATGCTCGACCAGAAGTGGGACGTCCTCGGCCCGCTCCCGCAGAGGCGGCAGGGCGATCGACAGGACGGCCAAGCGGAAATAGAGGTCCTCGCGGAAGCCGCCCCGCTCGACCTCGGCCTCGAGGTCCTTGTTCGTGGCCGCGATCACCCGGACATCGATGGGCACCGTCCGGGAGCCCCCGACCCTCGTGATCTCCCTCTCCCCCAAGGCGCGGAGCAGCTTGACCTGGGCCTCCTGGGAGAGCTCCCCGACCTCGTCGAGAAAGATCGTCCCGGCGTTGGCCTGCTCGAACTTGCCGGTCTTGTCGGCCCGGGCGTCGGTGAAGGCCCCCTTGACGTGGCCGAAGAACTCGCTCTCGATCAGATCGCGCGGCACGGCCCCGCAGTTGACCACGACGAACGGCCCGCCCCCGCGCGGGCCGGCGAAATGGATGGCCCGGGCGACGAGCTCTTTGCCCGTGCCGCTCTCGCCGGTAAGGAGGACGGTCCCCTCGACCCGGCTGATCTTCTCCATGAGTTGAAAGACCGAGTTCATCCGGGCCGACGTCCCGACGATGTTCGAGAAGCGGTAGCGGGAGGTCAGCTCCGAGCGCAGGGACTCGACCTCGTGGCGGAGCCGGCGGACCTCG
>DSDX01000366.1 GCA_011048485.1 Candidatus Aminicenantota bacterium
CGGCTTCGGCCCGGCGGGCCGAGTTGACGACGCTCACGGCCAGGCGCGTGCGGACGAGGGCGTCGAGCGCGGCCAGCTCGTCCCCGTCGAGCGGGCGGACGCGATGGTAGCCGGCGACGAGGGGCCGGACCGCCTCGAGAGGGTCGGCGGCCCCAAAAGAGGCGTAGGCCGCGGCCACGGCGATCTCGGAAACGGACACGGTCTCGACCAGGTCGCCGAAATCGATGAGTCCGGCGAGGCGCGGATACTCGCCGGGTTCGAGCCGGACGAGGACGTTGTGTTCGTTAGCGTCGGCGTAGACGACGCCGCGCCGGAGGCGGGGCAGAAGCGGGCCGACCTCGGCGTCGTAGCGGCGGAGGACCTTCTCGAGGAGGGCGCGGCGTCCCGGGTCCCTGACGGCCCCGAGATGCCCGCGGACCCAGCCCGCCTTGGCCAGGTCCCACTTGAGGTCCCGACGGGCCGCGGGGTGGGCGAATCCCTCCAAGGCCAAGTCGAGGCGGCCCAGGGTCGCGCCCAGGTCCTCGAGGAGATCGGGCAGGACGGGCCGGACCTCGGCGATCGGGCGGCCCGGCAGGTAGGAGAGCATCCAGACGAGACGGGGCGGGCCCTGGCCGATGAGGATCGTCGACCATGGCCGGCCCGATTCGTCAGGGATGACCTTCGGCACGGGCAGGCCGGCGTCCCGTTCGGCGACGGCCTCCAGCGCGGCGCACTGCATGTCGATGAAGCCGGCCTCCCGCATCGGGTGCATGACCTTGAGGACCACGATCGAGCCGTCCTCTTCCTCGAGTCGGAAGTTGTCGTCGTACTCGCTCGGCAGGGGGAAGGCCTTCACCTCGAGGCCGTAGATCTCGCGGGCCAGCCTGACGGCGTCGGCCTCGGTCATGCGCGCCTGCGGATGGGCGCCGATCTCCATGATCCTCCTTCGGTCTCGTCAAGGGGCCGGCGGCCGGCCCCGCGACGAGCAGAGGATAGCACGAAACGCGGGCTATTTCGACTTGACGGCGCGCTCGATCCGCTCCAGAGCCTCGCGGAGGACGGAGCGGGGGCAGGCGAAATTGACGCGGACAAAGCCCTCGAGCTCGGGCCCGAACATCTTCCCGTCGTTGACGTAAACGCGGGCCCGCTTGAGGAAGAAATCGTTGACCGAGCCCGGATCCAGGCCGAGGCCGCGGCAGTCGAAGAGGGCCAGGTAGGTCCCCTCCGGCCGGATCAGCCGGATGGCCGGGAGGCGCTCCGCTAGGAACGCCTCGATGAGATCGACGTTCCCCGCGAGGTAGGGCAGAAGCTCGTCGAGCCAGCCCTCGCCGTGGCCGTAGGCGGCCTCGAAGCCGACGAGGCCGAAGACCTGGCCGAGGTCGAACCCGCACCGCTCGGCCTCGTCCTCGAACGCCTTGAGGAGCTCGGGGTTGGAGGCGACGACGGCCGCCGTCGCCAGGCCGGGGATGTTGAAGGTCTTGCTCGGGGCGATGCAGGTGATCGTCCGGGCGGCGATCTCCGGCCCCAGGGCGGCCAGCACCTGATGGCGAAAGCCGGGCAGGATGAGGTCGTGGTGGATCTCGTCGGAGATGACATGGAGGCCGCGGGCGACGGCGATCCGGGCTACGGCCTCGAGCTCCTCGCGGCCCCAGACGCGGCCGACCGGGTTGTGGGGGCTGCAGAGGATGAGCAGGCGGGCGTCCGCGGCCTTGCGCTCGAGGTCGTCGAGGTCCATGACGTAGCGCCGGCCGTCGAAGCGCAGCGGGTTGCGGACGACCCGACGGTGGTGGTTCTCGATGGCGTAGTAGAAGGGATGGTAGACGGGCGTCTGGATGAGCACGCCGTCGCCGGGGCGGGTCAGGGCCCGGACAAGGTAGTTGAGCGCGGCGACGATGCCCGGGGTCACGGCCATCCAGCCCTTCTCGATCTTCCAGCCGTGGCGGCGGCCGAGCCAGTCGATGGCGGCCGCGAAGAACGACGGCGGGACCAGGGGATAGCCGAAGACGCCGTGCTCGGCCCGGCGGCGGAGCGCCTCGACGACCGCCGGAGGGGCCTTGAAGTCCATGTCGGCCACCCACATCGGGATGGCGTCCTCGATCTTGAGGACCTGGCGGGGGTAGACCCACTTCATGGACTCCGTCCCGGTCCGGTCGATGACCTGGTCGAAGGGGGACGGGGCGCCCGTCCCGCCCGGGGTCGCGGCGTCTTTGGCATCAGTCATGTCCCTACCTCGTTTGGCGCGATCTCCGGGTCTCCTGAGGGGCCCGTGGGTCTGTCCGGGAGAGAGGGTGGCGGGTCGCGCGCCCCCGCTCTCAGAGGAGGAACCGGCCGTTCTTGGCGATGGTCCTGCCCTCGACCGTGACGGTCGCCTTGTCGACCAGGGCGTCGAAGTGGAACCGGCTCTTGTTCCGGCCCAGGCCGTAGGAGTCGCCGATGGCGAAGTGGACCGTGCCGAAGGCCTTCTCGGCCTCGAGCATGTTGCCGCAGATCCGCGCCCCCTTGTTCGTCCCGATCCCGAATTCGCCGATGACGCGCGCCGTGGGATCGTCTCCGACGGTCTTAACGACGTCGGCGACGCCCTCGCCCGAGAAACCGACGAGCCGGCCCGCCTCGAAGGTCATGGTGCCGCGGCCGAGCTTGTCGTCGATGAGGCCGATGGCGATCGTCCCCGTGAACGTCGCCTCGACCGGCGCCGTGTAGGCTTCGCCGGCCGGGAGGTTGCCGTGGGAGCCCTTCCGGGAGATGTCCCCGACGTCCTCGTGCCAAGTCCGGCCCTTGACGCTGAAGGCGATCCTCGTCCCGGCGGCGTTCTCGACGACGACCTCCCCGGCGTCCTTGACGGCCCTCACGACCCGGCGCGTGAAGCGGGCCAGGGCCGAGAAATCGATGGCCACCAGCCGCTCCATCATGTCCCTGGTGATGCCCGGCATCATGCAGACGCGGCCGTGCTTGGCGCCCTCGGCGACCATGAAGCCGCGGAAGGGCTTTTCGGCGAATCGCCCCTCGAGGAGATAGGCCGTGGCCGAGGCGCCCCGGATGAGCTCCTGGAACTGCCGCGTCGGCCCGGTGATGGGCCGCAGGGTCTCGGTCATGAGATAGGTCGTGACCTCGGCCCCGGCCTTCTTGGCGTGATGGGCCAGGGCCTCGGCGATGTCCATCTTCGGCTTGTCGGTCACGAGCAGGAACTTTTCCCCCCGTTTCAACCGGAGCGCCTGGTTGACGGCCCGGCCGGCCGCCTTGTCGAGCTTGTTCGCTTTCATGCGCTCCCTCCTCTCTCCGGGGCCCCCGCGTCAGGCCCGGCGCGCCCGACCGGACCGGCCCCCGCC
>DSDX01000244.1 GCA_011048485.1 Candidatus Aminicenantota bacterium
GGCCCGGGCGTTGAAGACGACGAGGAAGGGCAGGTTCTTGCCTTGGATCGAGTTGGCCGCCGCGATATCGACCTTGATGGGCGGGCCCTCCGCGAAGACCTTCATGGCCCGGTCATAGTCCCCCTCGGCGAAAAGGAGCTCGCGCTCCAGATGGTTCGCGGCGAGCCGGTTGAAGTTCCTCTCCTTCTCGTCGATCGACGCGGCCAGCCCCTTCATCTTGTCGAGCTTCGTCCGGGCCGCGGTGAGGTCGCCCGCCTTGACGTCATGGAGGCCCCTGTAGAGGAGCTCGTAGATCTGGTTCAGGCTCTCGGTGCCCTGGTCCGTCTTGGCCCTATAGGCCATGCGCTGGTCGATGAAGGTCTTGAACAGGTCGAGCCGGCCCCAGTCGTAGGCGATCCAGAGGGCGTCCCGGTGGATGACGTCGGCTAAGCTTTCGTTCCCCGAGGTCCGGGCCAAGGTGTCGGCCGTGCCCAATTCGGCCAAAGCGTCGTTGAGCCGGCCCATGAGCGAGAAATAGAATCCCTTCCACTGGTGCCCGTCGGCCCGCATCCCGTCGGTCTGGGCCCGCGTGATCATGTCGTCGACCCAGCGCAGGGCCGCTTCGTAATCCCCGTCCATGGCGTAGAGATAGGCCAGCTTCCAGGTCGACGGGAAATCGGGCTTGATGGCCAGCGCCTGCTGGTATTGGCCCCGGGCCTTGTCGAATTCGCCGTACAGGAAATAAAGGTCGCCCAGGGAATCGAGAGGATTGGCCTCGCCAGGATGGGCGGCCGCGTAGCGTTTGAAGGTCTCGATAGCCTTGTCCTTTTCTCCCATGCTTGTGTAGGTATAGGCGAGCAGGTTGAGGGCGTAGCCGAATTGCGGATCGATGGCCAGGGCTTTCTCGAATTCGGACACCGCCTCGGGAAGCTTGTCCATGCTCCTGTAGTATCCGCCGAGATCGGCATAGGCGCGTTTGTCTTGAGGATAGGCCTTGATGATGTCGTTCAAGCCCCGGACATAGCCTTCGGCGTCCTTATCGACCCAGGCGGACAGGGCAGCGACGTAGAGGGCCTCCTTGCCCTTGCCGGGACTGACCTGGCTCAGCTTCTTGAACTTTTCCAGGGCCTCGGCCGCGCGGGGGGCGTCGGCCAGGTTGGAATAGACCCGGGCCAGATAGAATTGGGGCAGGGCGAAGGAGGGGTCGGCCTCAACCGCCTTTTCGAACGAGATCCTGGCGTCGTCGAAGTAGAAGCGCTCGAAGTCCTCCTGGCCCTTGAGAAGGAGCTTGTAGGCGTCCATGGAGCCCGTCGCGACCTGGGTGATAGGCTTGCCGTCCTTGGCCGCTTGGTCCGACAGGCCGACGCCACGGGCGATCTCGCGGCTCAATTCATCAATCTGGCTCCGGAGGATGCTGCCGACGCCCTCGCCGCGCGAGCCGGCGCTCTTGAGCAGCGCCTTCGTCCGGACGTCGTAGACCTTAGCGTCCGTGGCGAACAGGTTCTCGGCTTTCGTGAAGCTGCCCATGACGATGGTGTCGACGCCGACGCTGCGGCAGGCCTCGAACCAACGGTCGCGGTCGGCGGCCGTGATCACGTCTCTGTCGCTCCCGCCGGCCAGATCGTTCAAGCGGTCCCAGGAGACGACATCGAGGTATTTCGACTGCTGGAGGCTGGTGATGAGGAGGTTGGGGATGGCTTTCTTCAGGTACTCGAAGGCGGTCTCGCCGGTGAGGTTCTCGAAGCCGACGATGGCGACCGACCGCACGGCGCCCGTGGCCTTGGGCAGCAGCGACCGGACGAAGATGCCCATGGCCATGAGGCCGAGGAAGGCGGCCGCCGGCACGAGGGCCTTGCGCCAGGGAAAGCGCGCCGCGGCGGCGCGCAGGGCCGTCTTCCGCGTCGTCGGCCTGGTCCACGGGGCTGGCACGGGCGTCGTCTGCATGGTCTCTTCGACTTGACCGAGATCGCGGCAGACCTCCTCGGTCGTCTGGTAGCGTTTCTCGCGGTCCTTCTCGAGGCAGCGCATAATGATGGCGCTCAGCTGGGGCGGCGTCTGGGGATTCAGGCTCTCCGGGGGGGTCGGCGTCTCGGATTGGTGCTTATAGGCGATGACGAAAGGCGTGTCGGCGGAGAAGGGCAGACGGCCGGTGACCATCTCGAAGAGGATGACGCCGAAGGCGTAGATGTCGGCCCTTCGGTCGACTTCCTTGCCTTCGAGCTGCTCGGGCGACATGTACTCGGGCGTGCCGACGACGTTGCCCTCGGCCGTGACGCCCTGGACGCCGACGGCCCGGGCGATCCCGAAATCGAGGATCTTGGCGTTGCCTTCCTTGTCGATCATGACGTTGCTGGGCTTGAGGTCGCGGTGGACGATGCCCGCGCCGTGGGCCTCGCTGAGGCCGCCGCAGACCTGCTTGGCGATGGCCACGGTCGTGGCGATGTCGAGCCGCCGGGAGCGGCGGATGAAGCTCTTCAGGTCCTCGCCGGGGACGTACTCCATGGTGATGTAATGGAACCCGTCGTCCTCGCCGAGGTGATACATCTTGCCGATGTTGCGGTGGGAGATCTTGTGGGCCAGCTTGATCTCGTTGACGAAGCGCTCGAGCGTCCGCTTGTCCTCGGCGATGTCGGGACGGATGAGCTTGATGGCCACTTCTTCGCGGGCCTTGGTGTCGAGGGCCCTGTACACGCGGCCCATGCCGCCGCGGCCGAGGATGTCGATGATCTGGTAGCGGCCGCCGAAGATGGAGCCGGTAGGAAGCTCCCAGGAGCGGGATTCATACGTCTGGGTGGCCGAATCCAGGCGAGGCCAGGTCGCGGGCCCGCCGTTGGTCGGGCGTAGGGCCGCGGCGCAGTTGCTGCAGAAGTTCGCCGTGTCGGTGTTCTCGGTCTTGCAAGTGGGGCAAAGGGTGGCCATGGTCCGTCTCTTTCTCGACCTCGCTCTCCGAGACCGTCCTCCTCTCTTCCTCCGGGCCTAGGCCCCGCCCTTCATCAGATTATACGTTCCAGACGGATACAAAGTTGCGGTGCAAGGAATGTGCCAATCGAAGGATAGGGCTCCCGGCCGGTCCATCCCTGGGATATCCACAGATAAGGACGGCTGCCCCAAAAGTCCTTTACACGATTTGTTTACACCTGTGTCCGCCAGCGGACACTCCGGAAAGGATCATCCGGAAAGGGTCAGATCTACTTTTTTCGAAAAAAAGTAGATCTGACCCTCTCTGGTTGCCTTTTTACGGTAAGGGGCGGATGGAGAGCGAGATCTTGATGACGCCGCGGTCGGCGAGCGGCGCCAGGCGGCTCCTGGGGTCCCAGACCC
>DSDX01000006.1 GCA_011048485.1 Candidatus Aminicenantota bacterium
CCCCTATGGCGCGCTCCTGATCGTTTTCGTCTTCGCGTATAGGCGGTTCCTGAGGGACTTGCCCGCGAGGACCCGCTGGCTCTTCATGGCCGCCGGGGCCGTTTACGTTCTGGGCGCCATAGGCATGGAATTGGTAGGGTCGAGCCATTACGACCTCTATGGCGACGCGAATTTCACCTATGTGATGATCCAGACGGTGGAAGAGCTGCTGGAAATGTGCGGATTGATCATCTTCGCTTATGGCATCGCGGATCTCATCCGGGACCGTTACCAGGCCGTGCGGATCGATCTCGGGCCGGGCGGGACCGGCCCGGCTCAAAAATAGGGGTCTTATTCCCGATTCCGGGATCCCCTCTCTTTGGCTTCGCTCAGGGCATTGCCTCTCGCTCCCCGGCCCCCCTGGGAACCAGTTCGCACGGTTCCCCCCCGCGCGCGGGTCCCCCTCTCCAGCAACGGGGATCTTCGAGGCAATTGCCCATCGCCGCCACGAGAGGGTATCCCGGATATGGGGAGAAGGACATTGGAAATATTGAGCCGGGAGGCGGTTTGGGATAAGGTTAACAAGATCGGAGACGCGGTGCTCGAGAGAGGAAGGAGGAGGACGATGAGAGACAGAGGTCACGCCGGTGGTCCGCGAGGCTTTGGGTTCGTCGGGATCGTTGTTTGCGTCGGCCTGGCCGTCTCGCTCGGCCCGGCTTGTCGTCCGGCCGGGGAGGGCCCGGCGGACAAGGCCGCGGCGCGAGCGTCCGAAGCCGGGTCCGGCGCCATCGCACCGTTCCCGCTCGAGGAGGCGACCATCGTCTCGCTCCAGCAGATGATGGCCGCCGGGGACGAAACGTCGGAGAGCATCGTCCGCCTCTACCTCGAGCGCATCGAGGCGATCGACAGGACCGACGGGGACGGCCCGGGGCTCAACGCGGTCATCGAGGTCAATCCCGACGCCCTGGCCATCGCCCGCGAGCTCGACCGGGAGCGCCAGGAGAAAGGGCCGCGAGGGCCGATGCACGGCATCCCGGTCCTGATCAAGGACAACATCGACACGGCCGACAAGATGGAGACGACCGCGGGCTCGCTGGCCCTGCTCGGCTCCAAGCCGGCCAAGGACGCGTTCGTCGTCGAGCGCCTTCGCGAGGCCGGGGCCGTGATCCTGGGCAAGGCCAACCTCAGCGAGTGGGCCAACTTCCGTTCGACGCGGTCGACGAGCGGCTGGAGCGGGCGCGGCGGCCAGACCAAGAACCCGTACGCCCTCGACAGGAACCCGTCCGGCTCGAGCTCGGGATCGGCCGCGGCCGTCGCGGCCAACCTCGTCGCGGTGGCGATCGGCACGGAGACCGACGGCTCGATCGTCTCGCCGGCGTCGTGCTGCGGCGTCGTCGGGCTCAAGCCGACCGTGGGGCTCGTCAGCCGCTCGGGGATCGTCCCGATCGCCCACTCGCAGGACACGGCCGGCCCGATGGCCCGGACGGTGGCGGACGCGGCCATCCTGCTCGGCGCGATGGCCGGGCCCGACGCGGACGACCCGGCGACCCAGGCGACCGGCGTCCGGCTCTTCCAAGATTATCGGGAGTTCCTGGAGCCGGGCGGACTGCGGGGGGCGCGCATCGGCGTGCTGCGGGACCGGCGGTTCAATTTCGCCAAGATGCTCGACCCCATCCTCGAGAACGCCGTCGAGGCCATGAAAAGGGAGGGGGCGGAGATCGTCGACCCGGTCGAGATCGCGACGTTGGGACAGACGGGCGACGCCGAATACGAGGTCCTGCTCTACGAGTTCAAGGCCGACCTCGAGGCCTACTTCGCGGGCCGGCCGGGCGCGGCCGTGCACACGCTCGAGGACCTCATCGCCTTCAACGAGGGGAACGCCGACCGGGAGATGCCGTTCTTCGGCCAGGAGATCGTGGAGCAGGCGGCGAAGAAGGGGCCGCTGACCGACAAGGCCTATCTCGACGCGCTGGCGAAATGCCGCGAATTGACGCGCGAGAAGGGCATCGACGCGGTCCTGGAGGAGCACAAGCTCGACGCGCTCCTGGTCCTGACGAACGGCCCGGCCCACCTGACCGACCTCGTCAACGGCGATTCGTTCTCCGGGAGCTCGTCGTCGCCGGCGGCCGTGGCGGGCTACCCGACGATCACGCTCCCGGGCGGGTACGCCTTCGGCCTGCCCGTGGGCGTCTCGCTCGTCGGCCGGGCCTGGAGCGAACCGGAGCTCATACGCTTGGCCTACGGGCTCGAGCGGGCCCTGGACATGCGGCGCCCGCCGAGGCTACTGACGACGGCGGACCTCACGACCGGGGTGACGGTGTCGTTCGGGATCGGGCCGGGGCGATAGCGCCGCAGGAGAGAGGAGCGAGCGAATGATCGAACTGACCAACGTTTCCAAAAGCTACAACCGCGGCAAGGTCAAGGCCGTCGACGACCTGACGCTCCTCGTCGAGCCGGGAGAGATCTTCGGCTTCCTGGGGCCCAACGGTGCGGGCAAGACGACGACCATCAAGATGATCGTCGGGCTGCTGCGGCCCGACTCCGGGCGCGTCGCGGTCGAGGGCTTCGACGTCGACGCCGAGCCGCTCAAGGCCAAGCAGGTGACGACCTATGTGCCCGACTATCCGGCCGTCTACGAGCGCCTGACCGGGCTCGAGTACCTCAACTTCATCGGCGACGTCTACGGCGTCCCCGGGGCAGAGCGGCTCGAGCGCATCGAGAAGTGGCTCGAGATCTTCGAGCTCGCGCCGGCCGTCACCAATCCCATCCAGAGCTACTCGCACGGCATGAAGCAGAAGATCGTGATGATCGCGGCGCTCCTGCCGGGCCCCCGGGTCATGGTGCTGGACGAGCCGCTCGTGGGCTTGGACCCGCGGGCCGCCCATCAGCTCAAGATGATGTTCCGCGAGCACTGCGACGCGGGCAAGACGCTGTTCTTCTCCACGCACGTCATGGAGGTGGCCGAGAAGCTGTGCGACCGGATCGGCATCATCCACAAGGGCCGGCTGGTCGCGAGCGGCACGATGACAGAGCTCAAGGCCCTGGCCGGCGACCGTTCCGAGACCGGGCGGTCGCTCGAGGAGATCTTCCTCGAGGTAACCGAGAAATGAGCCTGCGCGGGGCCGAGGACGGCGCGCACGACACCGCGCCCCGCGGAAAGGGAGGCGCGCGTCTGGGGCGGGGCAGGATATTCCTGACTGTCGTTCGGGCCGGGCTGCGCTCGAACTTCGGGCTGGCCGTCCTCAAGCATCGGCTGGTCAAGGAAAAGAAGGACCGCTGGCTCGTCCCGA
>DSDX01000118.1 GCA_011048485.1 Candidatus Aminicenantota bacterium
CTTCTGGCCGCCCCGGCCCTGGCCTTCCTGCTCCTCAAGCCCAGGCGGCGGGCCTGCGGCCAGGAGCCCGTTCTCATCCGCCGGCTCAAGACTGTCTATCTGCCTTTCTTCGCCGCCTGCCGGAAGCGCCGGAAGATCGTCTTTCTCGCGACGGCGATCGTCCTCGTCGCCGGCCTGGCGGTCCTGCCCTTCCTGGGCCGGGAATACATCCCCTATCTCGAGGAAGGGACCATCCACCTGCGCGTGACCCACGATCCCAACATCGCCCTGGACGAGGTCTTGCGGCGGACGACGGAGATCGAGAAGGCCATCCGCGGCGTGCCCGAGGTGACCGGGGTCCTGAGCCGCATCGGCCGGGGCGAAGTGGGCAGCCACGCCCATTTCATCAACGACGCCGAGATCCTCATCCGCTTGAAGCCGGCCGGGGAATGGACCTCCAAGGACAAGGACGGCCTCATCGAGGCCATCGAGCAGCGCCTCGAGGGCTTCCCGGGGATCAATGTCGCCGTGACCCAGCCGATCGCCCACAACCTCGACGAGCTCCTGACCGGGGTCAAGTCCGAGCTGGCAGTCAAAGTCTATGGCGAAGACTTCGATGTCCTCAAGAAGCTGGCCGGTGAGGTCATGGACGTCGTCGGCGAGGTCCGGGGGGCCGCGGACGTCCAGGTCGAGCAGTTCACCGGACAGAACCACCTCCGGATCGAGCTCGACCGGCGGGCCATCTCCCGCTACGGGATCGACATCGGCGACATCCAGGACACAATCGAGGCGGCCGTGGGCGGCATCACCCTGGGCCAGATCTACGAGGAACAGAGGCGCTTCGACATCTTCCTGCGCTACCGGCCCGAATCGAGGAGCGGCCTCGACGACCTCCGCAACCTCTACATCCCGCTCCCCGCCGGCGGCCAGGTCCCCCTGGCCCAGCTCGCGGCCATCGACGAGGTGGTCGGGCCGAGGGCCATCAACCGGGAGGGCAACAAGCGCTACATCACCGTCCAGGCCAACGTGCGCGGCCGCGACATCGGCAGCTTCGTGGCCGAAGCCAGGCAGGCCCTCGAACAGCGGGTCGCGACCCCGCCCGGCTACTTCGTCAAATGGAGCGGCCGTTTCGAGTTGCAGCAGCAGGCGACACGCCGGCTGCTCCTGATCACGCCCATCACGATGGCCCTCGTGGCCCTGCTCCTGTTCACGATCTTCCGCTCGTCCCGCGAGGTGTTCATCATCCTCATCAATATCCCCCTGGCCCTCACGGGCGGGATCCTGGCCCTCAAGCTGTCGGGCCTCTACCTGAGCGTACCGGCGGCCATAGGCTTCATCGCCATCTTCGGGATCGCCCTGGAGGACGGCCTGGTCCTCATGTCCGCCTTCAAACGCCATACCGACGAAGGCCGGGGGCTGGCCGCGGCCGTCGAGCTGGGCGTCACCGAGAAGCTGCGCCCCGTCCTGATGACCACGTTTACGACCGTCTTCGGCATCCTGCCCCTGCTCCTGGCCAGGGGGCCGGGGGCGGAGCTCCAGCGCCCTTTGGCGGCCGTCGTCGTGGGCGGGCTCCTGACCTCGACCCTGGTCACGCTGGTCGTCCTGCCGCTCGTCTACGAGACCCTGAAGCGGCGGGCCTGATCCCCTTTCGCGGGAAGGCCCGTTCGTGCTAATCTGGCCCGGCGAGCTGAAGCGCCCCTGCTGATGCCCGAGAAGGCTGAACGTGGAGCCCCACTGGACCTCGATCATCCCCCCATTACTGGCGGTGGTCTTAGCCTTCCTCACTCGGGAGGTCGTGGTCAGCCTCGCCCTGGCCTGTCTCGCGGGCGTCCTCTTGTTAGGCCAGGGCCTTCAGGGATTCCCCGCTTTGATCATACGATCGCTGGCCAGGGAGGATTTCATTTGGATCGCATCGATCGAACTCTGCATCGGCGTCCTGGTGGCTTTCTTCCGGAGGAGCGGGGCTGTGGCCATGTTCACGGCCAGGGCCGGCCGGTGGGTGAAGAGCCGAGGTCAAGTCAACGTCCTCGGCTGGCTGCTGGGCCTCATGATCTTCTTCAGCGACTATTTCAGCCCTTTGTTCGTCGGGCCCATCATGCGGGATCTGACGGACAAGCATCGGATCTCCCGGGAAAAGCTGGCCTATATCTGCGATTCCACCTCGGCCCCGCTGACGGCGATGATCCCGATCACCGGCTGGGCCGTCTACATCAGCTCCCAGGCTATCGGCTCGGCCGGGATCGCCAACGCCTCTGACGCGCTGCAGGTGTTCGTCCGCAGCATCCCTTTCAATTTCTATAGCATCCTGACTGTGACCATGGTCCTCATGCTCGCCCTGGGGGTCATCAGGGATTTCGGCCCCATGCGCCGGGCCGAAAGGCGAACCCTGGACACGGGGTTGGTCCTTCGCGACGGCGCCGTCCCCTTGATGGCCAAGGAGTTGACCGATCTCGAAGTCGCCGCCTCGGCCCGCGCGCATCTTTTCTTCAACTTCCTGATGCCGATCTTGATCATCGTCGGGATCAATCTCACGACCTTCCTCATAACCGGTACGCCTCGGATCCTGGAGGGCTTCATGCTGGCCTGTCTCGTGCTGGGCCTGACCCTGCGGCTGCAGAATATCGACGACCTCCAAGGGATCATGAGAAGCGTCTATGCGGGGATCAAAGGGGTGATGCCGGCCGTCATGATCCTGGCCTTGGCCTATTGCATCAACACCGTCAGCAAGGACATGCAGACCGCCCAATACGTCATCCGGATCACGGAAGGTTGGCTTAGGCCGGCCCTGTTGCCGGCGCTGATCTTCGTGATCAGCGGTTTCATCAGCTTCGCCACCGGAACGGCCTGGGGGACCTACGCCATCATGGTCCCCATCGCCGTCCCCCTGGCCTACGGCTTCAACGGCTCTCAGATGGATGCGCTGGTTCTCAGCTCTCTCGCGGCGGTTGTAGGGGGCGGGATCTTCGGCGACCACTGCTCGCCGCTCTCCGACACGACCGTGCTATCCTCCCTGGGCAGCGCCTGCGACCATATCGACCACGTCAAGACCCAGCTGCCCTACGCCCTGTCGGCGGCGGCGGTTGTCGCCGTCTTGTATCTTGTCGTCGGGTTGATCTGGTCGGTCGGACGCTAGCCTCCGGAGGCCGGCATGGTCGAGGCCTCTTCGCGGGACGCGATCGGGAAGGAAAACCGCCTCTTTACCGGAGCTCGATCCGGATCTCGCTGATGTCCCTGATGGACCGGTCCGAAAAGAAATCACAGGCGGGGAAGACCCGGAACCTCCATC
>DSDX01000239.1 GCA_011048485.1 Candidatus Aminicenantota bacterium
TTCCAGGAACGACCCATAGCCCACGCAAACGATGCGCGTGCCCTGGGGCCCGGAGGTCAGCATGCGTTCCTTTTTAAGCTCATCGAGCAGGCCGGATGTCGGCAGAGTAACCGGCGCGATGCCCTCGATATCGCTCTGAAGGATGATCATGCCAACATCATGCCAATCTTCGGTCTTATAGCGGTAATCCGGGTGCGTGATGATTTCAGAGATCGCATGGAGAGTGGCGCCCGTGCTCAGCGTATCGGTCGAATCAAAACATATGAAGACATCATCTAATCCCAGAAGGCCTTGGTCGATGACGTCGCTGATGCCGTTCGTCACATGTCCTGCCGTGAGGAACACGTTGTTGGCGACGAGACTCCCCGACGCCCACGGATAAAGATCCCCGTCGTATCTATAGACGATGTTCCCGACGCTCGGATGCCGGTTCCCATCGAGTTCCCCCCAGATGATGGCTAAAACCGTGCCGACGGCCAAAGCCGTGATAAAAAGCGCTCCCAAGGCTATTGATTTCTTCATCGGATCCCCCCTCTTTTCTCTCAAAATGATCTTTCAGAACTTCCTGATCACGAAACCCATAAGCGTTGCGTCAAGCAATCGGCCACCTCCCTTCTGTCAAGGCGGATCGAGGGCTCAACGGCCGAGCCCGCCACACAATGGATTATATATAAGGACTTCCCCCCCCAGAGGCCTACGCAACTGGCCTTTCCTAAGTTAATATAGAGCTGGCTGCCATGATTGTCAAGTTGACCGGGGATTCCCTTGTGTCAGAAAAGCCCGGCAGGCAGGAGCCGAATGGCCGGCTATTTGCCGAGCTCTTTGCGGATGGCTTCGAGCTTGTCCTTGAGGACGGGGGTGAAGGCGAAGAACTGCAACTCTCCCTCCTGAACCCTAATCCCGCTTCTTCTCCGCCTTGGCCCGGGCCTTGGCCCTCTTTTTCTCCAGTTTGAGCCGGGCTTCTTCGAGACGGGCCTCGCGTTCCTGGACGGGCCGGTCTCGGTCCGCGGGGGCTTCCTCCGCGGCGGCCGTCTTCCTCCTCTTGGCCCTGGCGATCACGGCCATGGCCAGCCCTACCCATTTCAGGACCTCGAGAGCGTCGCGATTCACGCGCAGAGCATAGCCCCAGCTATGGGGGCGAGTCAACGGTCCGCCCAACGCCGGCCTGCGGACAGGGACTGGACGTCCGTCAGTTCCTCCGGCCCGCCATCTCGACCGGGATGGGCAGGGGCTTGCGCGGCAGCATCTCCTCCCGCATGGCCGTCTGATAGACGAAGTAGGCCATGACCACGGCCGACTGGATAAGATCCTCGGCGACGGCGTGGTCGTAAACGTCCTGGTTGGTATGATGAAGGCCGGGGAAATAATCGAGCGGGTCCTGGATGAACTGGAAGCCGGGGATGCCGATGTAGTCGAACGACAGATGGTCGGTCCCCTCCGTGTTCTGCAGGGCGATCGTCGTCACCCCCAGGTCCCTGAGGGGCTTCATCCAGGCTTCGAAGATCGGACGGACCGCGAAGTTCTCCTGGATGTAGATGCCGCGGATCCGGCCCGAGCCGTTGTCGTAGTTGAAATAGCCCGAGATCTTGGCGTAATCCGGCTTGGCCAAGATCCTCGTGGAGTCTCCGAGAGGGCTCCGCCAATACCTGTCAAAGGCCTCAAGGTCCATCTCGGCCAGGATCCGCTTGTCCGTATCGCCGAAGTGGCGGACGACATAGCCGCGCGAGCCATAGAGGCCCTCCTCTTCGCCCGTCCACAGCGCCGCCCGGATGGTCCGCCGGGGTTTGACCCCCAGGACCCTCAGGATGCGGAGAGCCTCCATGGCCACGGCGCAGCCGGCGGCGTCATCCACGGCGCCCGTGCCGCCGGTCCAGGAATCGAGGTGGCCGCCGAGCATGACCATCTCGTCCTTCTTGTCCGTGCCGGGGATCTCGGCGACCACGTTGTACCCCTGTGTGTCCTTGTCGTAAAGCGTCGTCCGGACCTCGACCTCAAGCGTCACCGGGACGCCGAGCTCCAGTACGCGGCAGATGCGGTTGTAGTGCTCGGCGGCGACGATGATCCGCGGGCTCTGGCCACGAGTCTTGTGATCCTTCCCGTTCCCGCCATAGGCGTCGACCCTGACCGTGCCGAAGTCCGACCGGCTCGGGCTCGAGGGCTCGACGAGGCAGCCGACCTTCTCGGCCCTGAAGTACTCCTCCAGTTCCTCCCATTTGAGACTGCCTTCCCCCTCCTGTGCGCCCCTCCGATCCGGCCTGACGGGTATCGGCGTCTCCTGGATCTCCCCGAGGGCCTTTTCGTCGTAACGACTGGCCGGGGCGCTGAAGTTCGGGCGGACCGGCCGAGGTCGAGCGACCAGGACGATCGCTCCCTCGAGCTTGCCGCGATGCTTGTCCATATCGGCCTTGGAGGAGATGACGGCCAGCAACGGGCTGCCCGTGATCCGTCCCTTGGTGCTTCCCGTCCAGGGGCGCGGATAGGCCAGGATCGGCATATAGGAGGGAGCGGTCATGTGGGCCGAGACATATTCGCACGACCAGCCCAGTCCGACCTCGCCGGCGGGCTCGATGGCCGCATCGGAAACACCGAGTTCCTTGAATCTCTGCACGGCCCAGGCGGCGGCCTTGTCGTAGGCCGGCGACCCGGGGATGCGCGGCCCGAAGACATCCGTGATCCAGCTCAGATGTTCCATAACCCGGGACTTGTTGGTCCCCTCGAGCCAGATGCGGTTGAGCATGGCCGTGTCCGCCCGGTCGGGGGAACCAACCTGGGCGTGGGCGGCCAGCGAAATGACGATCAGGGCCAGGGCGAAAGAACGGATCGGACGGGATAGATGCATGGACAGGCCTCCTTCATCCGGGCCGATCGTATCCTCTAGCACAGAGCCCTGTCAAACGGATCCCGGGCAAGTCGAAGCTCCGGCCCCCGGCGGGAGGGCCACTGGCGCGGGGGGCCTTACTTGGTCAGAGGATAGAGCCCGGGCGGGACGTTCTGATAGGGTACGCCGGTCAGATCGGCCGGGCCGAGCCCGGGGGCGTCGATCCAGACGACCTCTCCGGCCAAGCCGTTCTCGACATACCCCCGGCGGAAGTGGACCCGGGATTTCAGGACGATGATGTCCAGGTCCGCGAGGTCGATGCCCAGCCGGCCGAAGATGCCCGTGTCCGTGACCTGGTGGAGCAGCGGGGTCAGGATGACCCGGTTGTTGTCCCCGAAGAGGATCACGGCCGCGGTCTCGAAGCGCCCCAACCGGTCCAGGAA
>DSDX01000188.1 GCA_011048485.1 Candidatus Aminicenantota bacterium
GCGGTGATCTTGATCCTGGAGTAGTCCATGAGCGTCAGGACGCCCCCGGTCCCGGCGCCATAGCCCCCCATCATGGGATTGATGACGTCGCCGACCTCGGCGTTCTTCGAGGCGATGACCCCGGCGAACGGCGCCCGCATGATCGAGACGTCGAGGGCGTGCCGGGCCAGGTTGAGGGCGGCCCGGGCCTGCTCGAGCTGGGCCGCGGCCGCCTCGTAGGCGAGCTGGATCTTCTCGTGCTGCTGCTCGGAAACGGCGTTCTCCTTGAGCAGCCGGTCCATGCGCTCCTTGTTGCGCAGGGCGTCGGCGTGGCCGGCCTCGGCCACGGCGACGGAGGCTTCGGCCTGCTTGAGCTGGAGGCGTATCGTATCGGTCTCGAGCTCGGCCAGGAGCTGGCCCTGGACCACGCGGTCCCCTTCCTGGACGTGGATGACGGCGATCTTGCCGCCCGTCTCAGGCGTGATGTTGATCTTGTTCCAGGCCTCGAGCGTGCCGGTGTAGGTGAGCTTCTCCGAGATCCTGGCCCGCTCGACCTCGTAGACTTTGACCGGCGCGGCGGCGAAGGCCTCGGCCTCTTCGCCGCCGGTCCCGGCGGACTTGCCGCAGGCCGCGGTCGTGACGAGGCCGGCCGCGGCCAGCGCCGCGACGACGAGCTTCAGATGGGTGTTCGACAGTTTCATCGCTTCCTCCGTTAGTTCGAGCGGCTCTCCGACCGGCTCCGGCCGACGGCCTTTTCGAGCTTGGCCTGCGAGATCGCGCAGTCATAGAGGGCCTGGGAATAGTTCGTCCGGGCCTGGCTCAGGGCCACCTGGGCCGTCGAGACGTCCAGGTTGGTGGCCAGCCCTTCGGCGTAGTTCAGCTCCGCGATCCGGACGGCCTCGCGGGCCTGTTCGACGTTCTTTTCCTGGGAGAGCAGCGTCTCCCGTGCCTGGTCGTTCTCGAGGACGGCCTGCCGGACCTCGAGAGCGATGGCTTTCGAGAGGCCCTTGTAGGTCCAGTCGAGCTCGCGGATCAGGGCCTTCGACTGGCCGATCCGGGCCCGGGCCTCGAAGCCGTTGAAGATGGGCAGATTGAGGGACAGGCTGATCGTGTAGTAGTTCTGCCAGGTCCCCTTTTGGAAGTTCAGGGCGTCCCCCCAGACGTTGTAGACGCCGCCGAGAGCCAGGGACGGGAGCAGCGCGCCGCGGGCCATTTTGAGCGACTCGCCCGCCATCAGGCGCTGGTAGTCGAGCTGGCGCAGCTCCGGCCGCTCGGCCAAGGCCTCCTCGACGATGGCCTCGGAGACGGGGTCGAGCGGCGGGGCGACGAGCTCCCCCTTCACCTCGACGGGGGTTTCGAGATCGATGCCGCAGACGGTCTTCAGGCCGAGCGCGGCCACCTCGACGCTGTTGCGGGCCCGGATGGCCTGGGGCTTGAGATTGGCCACCTGGACCTC
Organism: Candidatus Aminicenantota bacterium; assembly: GCA_011048485.1. Lineage (GTDB taxonomy): Bacteria > Acidobacteriota > Aminicenantia > Aminicenantales > Saccharicenantaceae > RBG-16-66-30. Next base: position 1,436 of record DSDX01000188.1, read on the forward strand.
CGAACGGAGGAGATCGAACTTCGAGGCCATGCCGACCTCGTAGAGGTTCTTGACGTTCGTCATGAAATCCTCGGCCAGACGGAGGGCCTCCTCCGCCACCGCGGAGAACTCCTTGGCCAGGAGGTAGCCGTAGAAGGCCTGCTTGGTGTTGTAGATCGTCTCCTGCTCGGACAGGCGGACCGTTTCCCGGCTGGCCTTGACCCCGAGGTTGGCCTGCTTGTAGCCCGCCGTGAGGCGGCCGCCGGCGAACAGGGGCAGGCCGAAAGAGAACGCCATCTGGTAGTCCTTGGTGAAATCGATGGACATCCGGGTCGGCGGCTCGCCGGGGATCATGGACGGGAATTCCAGGACGAACAGCTTCTCCTCGAGAGTGTCCGTGCCCTGGGCGTTGAGGGTCGGCAGAAAGCCGGACACGGCCTGGCGGACTTGGGCCCGGGCCTGGTTGATCTTCTCCTGGGCGGCCAGGTGGAAGGGATTCTGGCCGAGGGCCATGGCGATGGCCTCCTCGAGCGTCAGGACGATCGCCGGATCGGCCGCCTGGGCCGCGGCGGGGGCCGGCCCAAGGGCGGCGGCGACGGCGAGGAGGATCAGCGCGGCTGCTGTTTGTCTCATGTCAGTTCTCCTTACCGGCTTGGTCGGGGTTCCGGATCCCCTCGATGATGAAGGTCGTCAGGCGGGCGCCGGCGTCGGGGACGAGGGGCGCGTCGCCCTGCCAGAGCCGCATGTGCATATAGCCTTGCAGGACCGCCTCGATGAAGGCGGAGGCCTGGCCGGTATCCATGGGCCGGAACTCGCCCGTGGCGATGCCCTCGTCGAGGACGCGGGCGCCCAGATCGATGATCTCCTGGCGCTTCTGCTTGACCGTGGCCAGCAACTTCCGGTCCGCGGCCGGGGCCGCGCCCGCTTTGGCCGGGGGATGGGCGAAGAGCCGCATGAGCCGGAACATGGCCTTGTCCATCCACAGGACCCGGTTGAAGTGCCTCGCGTCCTCTTCGCTCTTGAGGATGGCCTGGACGAGCCGGCCGAGCTTGTCCCCGGCGCTCCCCGGCGCGTCGACGACGCCGGTCACCGCGGCCTTGACGTTGTCAAAGGCCTGGCCAACGATCTCGATGAGCAGGGCGCCCTTGCCGGCGACATACTTGTAGATGGTCGCCTTGGACAACTGGGCCTCGCGGGCGACGTCGTCCATGGTCAGAGCGCTGTAGCCCTTGCGCAGGATGACGCGCTCGGCCGCCCGGAGGACGACGTCCCTGTAATAGGCCCGGCGCTGGAGGTCGCGCTCCCGGCGAAGGTCGCTTGTTTTCATGGTTTCGAACCTTAGAGCTTTAATCGGTGAACGGCAGAGTTTAATAAATGAACCTGCGAGTTTATTTCATGAACCCTACGGTTCTAGCCAAGATACGCCTCCGTGCGCCGTTTGTCAAGAGCCGGGGCCCGCGGTAGAATAGGAAGGCCTCAAGATAAGGAAGATACGGGACAGCATGGCTAAAGGTTTCAGCCGAGGCTCTCGGGGAGGGGTCGCCGGGGCCCTGCTCCTGGCCGGCCTGGCCTGGGCGTCCTGTAACGCGGTCGCCGCCCGGGAAGCCCGGCCCGAAGGCGCCGGCTGGTGGGAGGTTCGCCTAACCATCGAAGCCGAGGGCGAATACACGATCAAAGGCGGCCGGGCGCCGCTGGCCGGAGAGTTCGTCTGCCGGGCCTCCTGGACTGGGCGGCTCGAGCCCGACGGCGAGGATTTCATTCTCATCCGCCTTGGGACCGAGGTCCTGGAGTGGCGCCTCCGGGAAAAGGCCGGCCGCGGCGGCGTCCTCGAAGC
>DSDX01000221.1 GCA_011048485.1 Candidatus Aminicenantota bacterium
CGCCTGGGCCGAGCGCGAGGCCCGGGAGAGCTTCACCCTCGACCGTCGGGGCGTCAGCCTCAACATGGTCAAGGCCCTGAGCCGCTCGCGCCTTCTTCTCGGATCGCTCAGCCTGACGCGAACGTCGCTCAAGGACGTCGACCTCGACAATCCCCCGGAGGACATCGACAGACAGTTCCTTCCGTACTCGGCCGCCCTGGCCTCGCTGAGCATGAGCTGGGAGCGGCGGGACGATACCTTGAACCCGGAGCGCGGGCATTTCTTCAGCGCCGTCGGCGAGCTGGGCCTGCCCGTCTTCGGGACCGAATCGGACTACCAGAAGGTCTTCCTCAAGTACCAGCGCTATCAGCCCCTCTCCTCGGGCCTCAACCTCGGGCTGACGGGACGGCTCGGGCTCGGCAACGGGTTGAGGTACCTGCCGGAGCGGTTCTTCGCCGGCGGCAGCAACACCTTCCGGGGCGAGGAGTTCGAGCTGCTGGGGCCCCTCGACCCGGTGACCCTCAAGCCCTACGGCGGGGAGGCCGTGCTCCTCGTCAACGCGGACCTGACGTTCGCCCTTGTCCCGTCCTGGCGGGAGCTGCGCGTGAGCTCCTTTTTCGACCTCGGCAACGTCTACCCGACCCTGGACGAGTTCCGTCCTTTCGACCTGCAGGGCGCCGCCGGCGCCGGCATCCGCTATCGGACGCCGCTCGGCCCGGTGCGCCTGGAGATAGCTTGGAAGCTCTGGGGGTTCGACGCCCAGGACAAGAAGGGCCGGCCCCTGGTCTTCCTGACGATCGGCAACATCTTTTGACGCGGCGGAGGCGCCTATGACCAAGAGGATCATCCTGCTCGCGCTGCTGGCCGCCGCCACGGGGCTGGCCCAGACGGTCAATTGCGTGGTCGCGATCGTCAACGGCGAGATCATCACCCTGCTCGACGTCGAGGTCACCGCCGCGTTCGGCCTGGGGCACGGCCCGGCCGCCGACCCCGACGCGGACCCGAGGCTGGCCGCGCTCGACGCCCTCATCGACCGGAGGATCGTGCTGGGCTTGGCCCGCGAGGTCCGGGGCGTGAGCGGCGAGGAGATCGACGCGGCGGTGGCCGAACTGCGCGCGTCGCTCGGTCCGGAGGACTTCGCCGCCAAGCTGGCCCGGTTCGGGCTCGACGACCTTGATATTTGGCCTTATGTCGAGGACCGCCTCCTGTACGAGCGGGCCCTGGAACTGAGGTTCAGCCAGTCGATCCCCGTATCCTTCACGGAGATCGAGCGGTATTACCGGGACATCTACGCGCCCGAGCGGGCCCGGTTCGGCGGAACGGCGGGGCCGCTCGAACGGGTCGCCGGGGAGATCGAATCCCGGATCCAGGGCGAGCGGCGGGCCCGTCAGGCGACGAACTGGGTCCGCGACATGCGGAGCCGGGCCGACATCGAGATCAAGAAGGATTGCCTGAAATGAAGATCGCCTACCTCTTTCCCGGTCAGGGCTCGCAGTCGGTCGGCATGGGCAAGGACCTCTATGACCGGTCCGCGGAGGCCCGGGCGCTCTTCGATCGCGCGGACGAAGCCCTGGGCTTTCCCCTCTCGAGGCTTTGCTTCGAGGGGTCCGAGGAGGAGCTGCGCCTGACCCAGAACACCCAACCGGCCCTTCTCGTCGTCGGCACGGCCGCCTGCCGCCTCCTCGGCCGCGATCCCGACGTGGCCGCCGGCCATAGCCTGGGCGAGTATTCCGCCCTCGTGGCCGCGGGCGCCATCGCCTTCGAGGACGCCGTCGTTCTCGTCCACAAGCGCGGCCTCTACATGCAGGAAGCCGTGCCGGTGGGCGTCGGGGGGATGGCGGCCGTCCTCGGCGTCCCGGGCGAGGAGATCGAGCGGAGGCTCGGGGAGGTCCGGTCGGGCACCGTCGAGATCGCCAACTGGAACGGCGACGATCAGATCGTCATCTCGGGCGAGAGGCCCGCGGTCGAGGAAGCCCTGGCCCTGATCAAGGCGCCGCGGTCGGTCCCGCTGCCGGTCAGCGCGCCCTTCCATTCCCGGCTCATGAGGCCGGCCGAGGACAGGCTGGCGGCCGACCTCGCCGCGACGCCGTTCGCCGACCCGCGCTTCCCGATCATCACCAACGTCGACGCCCGCGCCGTCCGGACCGCCGCCGAGGCCCGGGACGCCCTCAAACGGCAGGTCAGCCGGTCCGTGCTCTGGACCAAGACCATGGTCGCGCTGAGGGACCTCGGGATCGAGGCCTGCGTCGAGTGCGGGCCGGGCAAGGTCCTGGCCGGGCTCCTCAAGCGAACGGCCCGGAGCTGGCCCAAGGCCCCGGCCGTTTTCAACGTTGAGAACGGCGAGGGAGCGGAGAAGGCGCGGTCGGCCCTATTCGGAGGACTGTGAAACGACCTGGGGGCCGAAGCGGATGAAATACTCGACGGCCGAAATGATGGCCAGGGCGACGACCAGCCACAATCCGACCTGGGCCACGCCGATGATGACCTTGCCCAGGTAGCGCGGACCCAGGACGAGGGCCCCGAGGACCCATGATTCCCCGCCCATTTTGGCCTTCCCGAAGGCCGAAGCCGGGATGGTGATCCCCTTGGACGAGGCCATGGCCCGGAAGCCGGTCACGGCGATCTCGCGCCCGATGATGATGATGGCGGCGGAGGCCGGGATGAGGCCCAACTCGACGAGAGCGATGAGGGTCGAGGCGATGAGGAGCTTGTCGGCCGTGGGATCGAGGAGCTGGCCGAGAACGGTGACCTCGCCCTTGCGGCGGGCGATGAAGCCGTCGAGCCAGTCGGTCAGCGTGGCGAAGACGAAGATCGCGAGGGCCACGATCTCGTGGCCCTTGTATTCGGCCAGCATCATGGCCACCAGGGCCGGGATGGCCAGGATCCTGGCCAGGCTGAGGTAATTGGGGAGGTTCACGCCGGCGAGGATACACTAGCCCCCCCGCGTCTGTCAAACCCGGCTGGAGTGTTGCAAATGGGGAGGGCCGTGGGTATAGTGAGGGCTCCGATGGCCAAGGACACCTCCCTGACCCCCATGATGGAGCAGTATTTCCGCATCAAGGAGCTCCATCCCGACGCCATCCTCTTCTTCCGCCTGGGGGATTTCTACGAGATGTTCTACGAGGACGCCAAGGTCGCGGCGCCTGTCCTCGACATCGCCCTGACCTCCCGCCAGAAGGTGCCCATGTGCGGCGTGCCCTATCACGCCGTCAACACCTATCTCCCCAAACTCCTGCGGCAGGGCTTCAAGGTGGCCGTC
>DSDX01000354.1 GCA_011048485.1 Candidatus Aminicenantota bacterium
AATGCACCTCGTCCAGTCGCGGTTCGCGACGCTGAGGGAGGGGCGGACGCGCGAACTCCGCTTCGACGACATGGCCGGGACGGACGATCCGACCCGGATCGACGAGCGGCTCGTGGTCACGGTCGACGCCCAGCTCTTCTACGGGCTGCTCGAGGCCCTCCCCTACCTCGTCAACTACCCCTACGAGTGCACGGAGCAGACGCTCAACCGCTTCCTCGCGACGGGCATCCTGACGAGCCTTTACGACAAGTATCCGCAGGTCGCCCGGATGGCCCGGGAGCTGAGCAAGCGCGAGACCGTTTACGAGACGTTCGACGCGGCCGACCCGAACCGGAAGATGGCCCTCGAGGAGACGCCCTGGCTGGAGACGGCGCGGGGCGGCAAGGACGCGGGCTACGGCATCGAGAAAGTGCTCGACCCGCGCGTGGCCAAGGCCCAGCGGGAGGCGTCGCTGGCGAAGCTCGTCGAGGCCCAGACGTCGATCGGGGCCTTCCCCTGGTGGCCGGGCGGGCCGCCGTCGCCGTACATGACGCTCTACATCGTCCACGGCCTCTCCAAAGCGGTCGAGTTCGGGGTCGACGTGCCCAAGGACGTGGTCGTGCGGGCTTTCGGTTATCTTCATCGCCACTACCTCGACGAGATCGTCGCACGGCTCATGCGGGATGACACGGGCTGGGAGTTCGTGACCTTCCTCAACTACACGATCGGCAACTTCCCCGACGTGTCGTGGACGGGCGGCGTCTTCACGGACGAGGAGCGGGCCAAGATGCTCGACTTCTCGTTCAAGCACTGGACGGCGCATTCGCCGTATTTGAAAGGATATCTGTCGCTGACGCTCAAGCGGGCGGGGCGCGGGGAGGACGCCGAGCTGGTCTGGGCCAGCGTCATGGACAGCGCCAGGACGGATGAGGACACGGGCACGAGCTGGGCCCCGGAGGACCGCGGCTGGCTGTGGTACAACGACACGATCGAGACGCACGCCTTCGCCCTGCGGACGCTCATGGAGCTCGACCCGGCCGACGCACGGAGCGAGGGGCTCGTCCAGTGGCTGTTCCTCAACAAGAAGCTCAACCACTGGAAGTCGACGCGGGCGACCTCGGAGGTCATCTACTCGGTGGCCTGGTACCTGAGGGAGACGGGAGCGCTGGGCGTCCGGGAGACGGTCACGGCCGAGGCCTGCGGGGTGAAGACGACCTTCGCGTTCGATCCGGAGAAGTACACGGGGAAAAAGAACCAGGTCGTCATCCCGGGCGACAAGCTCGGGCCGGCGTGCGCGACGGTCAGGGTGAGCAAGGACGGCAAGGGCCTGGCCTTCGCCAGCGCGACCTGGCATTTCAGCACGGATAAAATGCCGGAGCGGGGCGACGGGGACCTGTTCACGGTCGAGAGGAGCTATTTCAAGCGCGAGAAGAGGGGCGAGGAGGTCGTGCTGAGGCCGCTGGCGGATGGCGCGGCCCTGGCCGTGGGCGACGAGATCGAGGTCCAGTTGTCGGTCCGGGCCCGGCACCAGGCCGAGTACGTGCACTTGAGGGACCCGCGGCCGGCGGGGTGCGAGCCGGTGACGCTCGTGTCGGGCTACCGGTGGGACGCGGGGCTGGGGCGCTACGAGGAGATCCGCGACAGCGGCACGAACTTCTTCATGGAGTGGCTGCCCGAGGGCGAGTACACGCTCAAGCACCGCGTCCGGTGCGCGATGGCCGGGACGTTCAAGGCGGCGCCGGCGACGCTGCAATCGATGTACGCGCCGGAATTCGCGGCGTACTCGGCGGGCGCGGTGGTGACGATAAGGTGATCCGGAGAGGGTCAGATCTACTTTTTTCGAAAAAAAGTAGATCTGACCCTCTCCGGCGCGGTTGACAAGCGCGAGGGCGGCGCATTACCATCGCGCCATGAGACATCCACCTAGCGCCGACGACGAGATCCGTTCAATCGCGAGGAGGCCAGGGCGTGCCGTTTTGGCCGTCTTGACCGTCGGGCTGGCTTTCGCACTCGCCCCTGCTTCTTCTTCCGGCAGAGAGTCCGGAACGGTCGGGCCGGCGTCCCCTTCCCCGGTTTCCCGATCAGACGAGAACGTCCTGCCACCCGATTTCGACGCCCTCGTCGCCCGCGTCATGAGGACGTTCGAGGTCCCGGGCATGGCCGTGGCCGTGGTCAAGGACGGCGCCACAGTCCTGGCCAAGGGCTACGGCGTCCGCAGGATGGGCGAGCCGGACGCTGTCGACGCCCGGACCCTCTTCGGCATCGCCTCGAACACCAAGGCCTTCACGGCGACGGCCCTGGGACTTCTCGTCGAGGAGGGCAAGATCGAGTGGGACGGCCAGGTCACGCGCTACCTGCCCTGGTTCCAGATGTGGGACCCGTACGTCACCCGCGAGATAACCGTGCGCGACCTCCTCGTCCACCGGAGCGGCCTGGGCCTCGGCGCGGGCGACCTGCTACTGTGGCCCGAGACGACCTACACACGGCGCGAGATCGTCGAGCGGCTTCGATTCATCCCGCTGGCGACGAGCTTCCGCAGCGCCTACGCCTACGACAACATGCTCTACGTCGCCGCGGGCGAGCTCATCGAGGCCGTGAGCGGCGTGACCTGGGAGGAGTTCATCCGCGAGCGCGTCCTGAGGAAGGCGGGGATGGACTCGAGCGAGCCGCGCCACTCGGCCGCCGGGGCCGAGGCACGGAACGTGGCCATGCCCCACGCCGCGCTCGAGGGGGGCGTCACGCCCGTCGCCATCGACGAGAACGACAACATGAACGCCGCCGGCGGCATCGTCTCGTGCGCCGAGGACATGGCCCGCTGGATGCTCATCCACCTCGCGGGCGGGAAGCTCCCCGATGGGGGGCGGCTCTTCGGCGAGCGGACGGCGCGCGAGCTGACGACCCTCGTGACGCCCATCCCCATCGGCGCACCGGCGCCCGAGCTGGCCGCCCAGCGGCAGAATTTCAACGGGTACGCGCTCGGCTTCCGGGTCGGCGATTACCGCGGCCGCAAGCTCGTCAACCACACGGGCGGCCTGTCGGGCTACGTCTCGCGGGTCGTCATGGTCCCCGAGCTCGGATTGGGCGTGGCCGTCCTGACGAACCAGGAGTCGAGCGACGCCTACAACTCCGTTATCTTCGCCGTCCTCGACGAGGCCTTGGGCGCCCCGCCGACCGACTGGGCGGCGGCATATAGCGCGGTCAGGGCGCGCTCGAGGTCCCGAACGGCGGGAGCGCTCGAGGAT
>DSDX01000237.1 GCA_011048485.1 Candidatus Aminicenantota bacterium
CTCTACGACCTGGCCGCCGCGCTCGCCGCCCTCGACGGACGCCTGGTCCTGAGCTACCCGTCCTACGACATCGTCGAAGGCCGCGAGTCGTTCCCCTCCTCGGTCGTGCTCCAGGCCCTCAGGCTCCTGCGCGGCCGGCCCGACCTCGATTACGCCGCGCTCGACCAGGCCCTCGCGGACGCGTCGGGGTTCCTGCCGGGCGCCGGCCGGGCCCTCGACGAGACCGAATGGTGGCTCGAAAGGCTTACGGCCGCGCCCAGGCCCGACGGGGCCGCGACGGTCGCGGCCCATTTCCCCAACCTCGCCGCCGGGCTGTCCGCCCTGGCCGCTCGGGCGGGCGACAGCCTGACCGCTTACGACGGGCTGGTCGATATCGGGCCGCTGCGCGACCGCGTCGACCCTTTCGCCGGCGGCGGGGCGGTGATGTCCGCGACGCGCCTGGAGCTTCTGGCCAAGTGCCCCTTCGCCTATTTCCTGAAGCATGTCCTCAAGGTCCAGCCGCCGGAGGAGGTGGCCTTCGACCGGTCGCGCTGGCTCGACCCGCTCCAGCGCGGCAGCCTCGTCCATGCGATCCTCTGCGAGTTCATGACCGAGGTCGCGGCCAGGGGCGAGGACGTCAAGGCCTCGCGGCACCGCCCCGCGCTGGCCCGGATCGCCGGAGAGAGGATCGCGGGCATGAAAATCCTGGTCCCTCCGCCGTCCGACGCCATCTTCGAGAGCGAGCGCCGCGATATCCTGGAGACGCTCGCGATCTTCCTGGCGGCCGAGGAGATGCGCGAGCCCAAGGGCCGGCCGCTCGCGTTCGAGAAGAGGATCGAGGGGGAGCGCATCGAAGTCGCCGGCGGACGGGCCTTTCGTCTCCGGGGCTCGATCGACCGCGTGGACCGGATCGGCCCGGACGCCTACCGGGTCATCGACTACAAGACGGGCAGCTCGAAGCCCTATGAGGACCTGGTCGAGTTCGGCCGCGGCCGCGCCCTCCAGCCCGCCCTCTACGCCGTGGCGCTCGAGCGGATCCTGGCCCGGGAACGGCCCGGCGCCTCGCCCCGGGTCGTCGAGAGCGGCTATTATTTTCCCTCGCGCCGGGGCGAAGGTCACGAGATCATGATTGGGCCTTTCGATCGGGACCGCCTCCGGGGCCTGCTCGCCGACCTGCTCGGGCTCATCGAGGCCGGGGCGTTCATCGCCGGCCCGGACGCCAAGTGCGAGTTCTGCGATTACCGCGGGGTCTGCGCCTCGGGCGGGCCGTCCGGTCCCAAGCAGGAGAGCGAGACCGGCCGCAAGGTCTTCGAAGCCTACCGGAAGCTGGACCAGTACAAATGACCCCCGACGCCAGGACCCCGCCGCCCGATCAAGCCGCCCGCGACCGGATCGGCCGCGATCTCGGAACGACCTTCCTCGTCGAGGCCGGGGCCGGCTCGGGCAAAACGAAGAGCCTGGTCGACCGCATGATCGCCCTTCTCGCCGAGGGCCGGGCCGGGATCGACACCCTCGCGGCCGTGACCTTTACCCGCAAGGCGGCGGCCGAGCTCCGGGGCCGGTTCCAGGTGGCCTTGGAGCGCCGGCGTCTCGACGAGAAGGACCCTGCGGTCCGAGCCCGGCTCGACGCCGCCCTGACGGGGCTCGAGAGGGCCTTCATCGGCACCATCCACTCGTTCTGCTCCCGCATCCTTCGGGAGCGGCCCGTCGAGGCGGGCATCGATCCCGAGTTCCGCGAGCTCGAGGAGCACGAAGACCGCGTCCTGCTCGAGCGGAGCTGGGACGAGTACCAGGCCAAGGCCCGCCTGACGAATGAAACGGCCCTGCGCGGCCTCGAGGAGACCGGGCTCGAACCGGGCGATCTCGAGCCCGCCTTCCGGATGCTGGCCGAGTTCCCCGACGTCCGGGCGGCGCCCGGGCGGGAGCGGCCGCCCGACCTCGGCGCCGTTCGCGCGGCCCTGGAGACGCTCATCGACCGGGGGCGCGTGCTCGTCCCGAACGCGAAGCCGGAGAAGGGCCGGGACCTGCTCCAGGGGCTCTTCGTCCGCCTCTTCCGGCGGAAGCGCAACATCGGCTTCGACAACAACCGCGACCTTATGGAGTCGGTCGAGCTCTTCGACAAGAAGCTTGGCGTGACCAAGAACCGCTGGCTGGCCGACGGGGATCCCGAAAAGGTCCTGGGCGCGATCAGGGCCGTTCGAAGAGAGACGGGCCGCGGGGCCCCCCGACAGGGCGACGAGCCCAAGGACCGGAAAACCCTCGGTGCCATCTGCGCGGAGACCCTCCTCCTCGCGGCCGAGCGGTTCCAGGAGAAGCACGCGTCGGCGGCCCTCCGCGAATGGCGCGAGTTCCGGCATTCCCGGGCCCTGGCGTTCGTCCGCCCGGCCGTCGCGTTCTACGAACAGGCGCGCCGGAGCGAGGGCCGGCTCAACTTCCAGGACCAGCTCCTGCTCGCGGCCGCCCTGCTGCGCGACCACCCCGAGGTGCGGCGCTATTTCCGCCAGCGCTTCCACCCGATCCTCGTCGACGAGTTCCAGGACACCGACCCCATCCAAGCCGAGATCCTCTTCTTCCTCGCCGCGACGTCCGACACGGAAAAAGACTGGACCCGGATCGAGCCCGCGCCGGGATCGCTTTTCCTCGTCGGCGATCCCAAGCAGTCCATCTACCGCTTCCGCCGGGCCGATATCGACATCTACAATCTGGTCAAGGAGAGGATCGAGGCCTCCGGAGGCGAGACGCTCGTCCTGAGCGCCAATTTCCGTTCCCTCGAACCGGTCGCGGACTGGATCAACCCGGTCTTCGACCCCGGCTGGGGCGGCCCCTTTCCGGTCCGCCCCGACGCCTATCAGGCCGGCTTCATGCCGCTCGAAACGGTGCGCGGCCGGAGCCGGGGGAACTTGTCCGGCGTGCGCAAGGCCTCCGTCCCCGCCGTGACGCGCCACCGCAAGGACGATGTCACGGAGATCGACGCGAAGCGGGTGGCCGGCTTCGTCGACTGGGCCCTCGCGGGAGGCCTCGTCCTCGACGACGGGGACCGGGGCTCGCGCGGGGCCGAACCGCGCGATTTCCTGGTCCTGTTCCGCACCAAGGACCGCATGGGCAAGTACGCCCGCGAGCTCGAGGCCCGGGCCATCCCCTTCGAGATCACGGGCAGCGACGCGTTCGCCGAGAGCGTCGAGGTCCGCGAGGTGATGAATCTGCTGCGGGCCCTGGACGACCCCGATGACCCCGTGGC
>DSDX01000117.1 GCA_011048485.1 Candidatus Aminicenantota bacterium
GGCCCTGGCCGTCGCCCTGGCCCACGACGCGGAGCTCATCCTCCTCGACGAGCCGACCTCGGGCCTCGATCCCGTCTTCCGGCGCGAGCTCCTCGACCGCCTCCAGGGCCTCATCCGGGACGGCCGGACCTCGGTCCTCTTCTCGACCCACATCACCTCGGACCTCGAGAGGGTGGCCGATTACATCACCTGTCTCAGGGACGGAGAGCTCATTTTTTCGGCCAGCCGCGAGGACGTCTTTGACCGCTGGGCCCTGGTCAAGGGTGGACCGAAGCTCGCCGACGGTCCCGCCGCGAGGCTCTTCCGGGCCGTCCAGAAGGGCCCCTACGGCGTGACCGCCCTGACGGCGGACCGGGAGGAGGCCGCCCGGGAGCTGGCCGGCCTGGATGCCGTCGTCGAACCGTTGCGGCTCGACGACCTCGTCTTCTTCCTGGCCCGGGAAGCCCGGGACGGACAGGAGGTCTCCCGTGATTAGTCCGGCTCTGGCCCATATGAGGAAAGACCTGAGGATCACCAGGGTCTTGTGGGCCCCGATGGCCTTCTCCTACGGCGCCTTCCTGCTCATGTTCATGGAGAACGTCTGGGTCTATCTGGCCACGGGAGCCTGCCTGGCTTTCGTCGCGGCCGCGACCCCGCTTGGCATCGACGACCGCTATCAAGCCGAGCCCATGCTCGCGGCCTTCCCCGGAACGCGCGGCGACCAGGTCGCCGGACGCTATCTCGCCTGGGGCGTCGTCACGGCGGCCGGGCTGGTCCTCTTCTTCGCGTTCACGGCCCTCATCCGGGCCGGGTTCGCCGAGCAGGCCCCCCGGCTGGGCTCCCTCCTCTCTCTCAACGGCGCCGCGGCCTATCTGACCGGGACGGCGCTTGCCGGCCTGCTTTTCCTGCCCTTCCATTACCGCTTCGGCTTCTGGCGGGGCATGTGGAGCTTCGTCGGGGGCGGCGTCGTCCTCGCGATCGCGGGCCTCAACGCGGCGCCCCTTCTCGTGCCGGCCGGCGCGCCCGCCCCGGTCCCGGACGCCGCAATGCCGGGACCCTTCGTCTCCATGGCCCGCGGGCTGAGGGCCCTCGCCTGGCTCATCGACGCCTACGCGGGCAGGCCGGCCGTCGCGGCCGCGGTCGCCTTCGGCCTGGCCGCATTGACCTTGATCTCTTTTCGCCTGTCGGTGCGTTTTCACCGGCGCCGCGATCTCTAGGACATGGCTATGAAACTCGTCGTCAAGATCATCATCGTCCTCACCGCCGTCCTCGTCGTCCTCCTGGGCCTCATCGTTTGAGCGGGGCCCGGGCGGCGACGGGCTCCCGGCCGTCCCGGGGGAGGCCCCATCCCGTGGCCCTCGCCGGACCGGACGCGGTCATGATAGAATGTCCGCATTCCCCCGAGATGAGGTGAACGGCATGCGCCAAGACCGGCTTTCGCGTCTCGCGGCGTCCTTTCTGGCGGTCCTGGCCGCGGTCCCCCCGCTCGTCGCCGCCGGCGCCGGGCAGGACCTGGACAGGTTCGTCCGCGAACCGGGGACCTATCAGGCCCCGGCACCGGTCACCCATCCGGGCCGCTTCAGCGGCTACACGAACCATTGGCAGACGACCGCCTGGAGCTGGTCCCAGCACGGCAATCTCTTCCTCATGGGACAGCCGGACGTGGCCGCGGCCATCGCCCAGAACAAGGCCGACATCGCCGAGGAGCTCGGCCTCCCGGGACTGGTCATGGACGAGGGCTTCCTCGCTGCCTGGCTCGAAACCCGCGCGGCCGAGCTCGAGGACCCGGGCGAGGAGGGCCTGGCGCAAGCCCTGGCCGACGGCGACGTCCTCGTCTGGGCCAAGCCCTCGAGCCCCCTCGGCGTCAAGCTTCAAGCGAAAGCCCCCGGGCTTTCCCTCGCCGGAGCTCCCGTCGGCAGCCACCAATCCCGGGCGGCGGGCTATCGCGAGCTCATCGCGTTCGTCCTGGCGGACGGTAAACGGCGTCTTCTCGCCGTCGTCGCCGAGGACGCCGGCGACCGGCGGCGCTTCAAAGAGCTCCTCGCCGGCGTCCGCGGCGTCCTCGACCGCTATGACCTCCACCGCGGCTGGTTCGGCGCGGGGACGCTCCTCCACAGCGTCACCTGTCACCCGGGGCATCCTCTCGAGGTCATCGGGCAGGGGCTGGCCCAGGGCAACGATTGGTTCACGTTCGGCGGCTACATGGATTACCTGATCAGGGAGCAGCTCGAGGACTGGCTCGGAAAGGTCGGGCTCGACATCCCCGTCGACGTCGGGACGGGCAAGGCGACGCGCAGCTTGGGCTCGATCGCCTACGGACTGAGGAGCTTCGACGGGATCAAGATCCAGGACACGCCGACCGAAGAGGAGTGGATCCGCGTCGCCAAGGACCGCGGCGGCTACGTCTTCCGGCCCGTCTACGCCGCCGAATGCGACCGGTTCGCCTATGACGGGCAGATCGCCGTCGACGGCAACCAGAAACAGATCGACACCGAGGACACGCCGTTCGTCCTGCCGACCGGGCTCATCAAGGAAGACCCGCCGGCGGCCATGGTCCTTTTCTCGGACAGGGGGCGCCGCTGGAACAGGCGGGAGATGTGGCGGGCCATCCTCGAACGGCAGGCCGTCGGCGTCCTGCCGATGGGCCGGATGATGGGCCCCGAACGCTTCCGGAACGCCCTGCAGATGCTCCTCCTCGACCGGGTCTACCTGGAGGACTCTTTTGCGGACCGGGTCGGGCTCGAGGCCTCGGTCGAGGGCTATGCGCTCAAGGTCCGGATGCGCCGGTCCGGCGGTCCCGCGATCGCCGCGACGCTCGAGGTCCGGCCGGCTCCCGAGCTGGGCATCGACGGCCGGAGCCGGGAGATCGTGCTGCCGGCGGGGGCCGCCGAGGAAGTCTCGTTCCCCATCCGCCCCTCGGCGGCGGCCATGGGGCGCGCCAACCCTATCCTCGTCGAGATGCGCTGGAAGGAGGGGCGGAAGCGGACCGTGGCCGTCCTCGACCTGCCGCCGGCCGTCTCCGTCCACAAGCTCCTGCATGGGCGGGTCCCGGAGGTCTCCTATCCCGTTTCTATTCATAATTTTACGGAACAAGCGGACTATCCGGTCGAGGTCCGGGTCTACGCCAAGGGCAAGCCGGCGACACCCGTGCTGGCGACCTCGTTGACGGGAACGGCCAGGACGGCCGAGCACCAGGCCCTGGCGTTCAAGCTGCCCCTCCAGCCCGGGTCCTACAC
>DSDX01000388.1 GCA_011048485.1 Candidatus Aminicenantota bacterium
CGTTGTTTGCTATGATCTTCCATGGCTGTTTCGCTCCTCTGTTGGTAATGGCTTTGTGGAAGAAACCATTATAAATCAACAGGTTGAGGAGGAAACAGCTTTTTTTATGCATAATTCAGGCTAGACAAAGAGTGTTAAGGAAATGTGCAAATCCCCCGCATATTCTGCCAAGGCAGGAGAAAAATGGTGCCCCGCTGATCGGGGCTGTCCGGACCAGAACTCTTGACCGCCGTCCGTTGTCGTGCCTATGATGGTCCTGTGAGGCAGAATGGAATTCGCCCCTGATGATCTCGAGACGCTGAGACGGGCCAAGGAGCGGCTCGAGCACCCCAGCCTGGCCGTCCGGCTGACCGATGTCCTGGGCGCGCCGATCGAACGGAGCCTGGCCCGGCTGCCGCGCAAGTGGGCCGGGGCGGTCCAGACGGCGGCACGCAAGTCGATCGAGAAAGGCCTGGCTTTCGCCGTGTCCACCCTCAAGGGCCGGACCCCCTCCCGGCATTCCCGGTCCTTCCACAAGATCGCGGTCATGACCTCCGGGGCCACGGGCGGGGCCTTCGGCTTGGCCGCCCTGCCTCTCGAGCTCCCGGTCTCGACGGTCATCATGTTGCGCTCCATCTCGGACATCGCCCGGAGCGAGGGCGAGGACCTCGACTCCCCGGAGACGATGCTGAACTGCCTCCAGGTCTTCGCCCTCGGCGGGCGTTCGGAGAAGGACGACGCCGCGGAGACCGGGTACTACGCTGTCCGAACGGCCCTCTCCGCCGCGGTCTCGGAGGCCGTTCAGCACATCTCGAGACGGGGGCTGACGCGCGAGGGCGCTCCCGCCCTGGTCAGGCTGATCGCGGCCATCGCGTCCCGCTTCGGGGTCGTCGTCTCGGAGAAGGTCGCCGCCATGGCCGTTCCGGCCGTGGGGGCGGTCGGCGGGGGCCTCATCAACACGGTCTTCATGGACCATTTCCAGAACATCGCCCAGGCCCACTTTTCGATCCGCAGGCTGGAGAGAACGTACGGGGCCGACGCGATCCGGCAGGCCTATCACGATCTGGCGCGATGAGAGCGCGGAAAAGAGGAGGAGGGAGGACCATGGCTCCGTTGTCGCGCCGGGGCTTCCTGCGGGGGCTGGGCGCCTTCGCGGGCGCGGCGGGCGCGGCCGCGTGCGGAGAGCGCGCCCTGGAAGCCCCGGACCGCGGCCCTGGTGCGGCCGGGCCGCGGGCCGCCCTGATCCATGTCGCCGATCTCTTCCGGCCACACAACGACCCCGACGACCACTACGACCTGGCCGCGGTCTTCGCCCTGGCCGCCCAAGGGCGGTTGGATCTCTTGGCCGTCATGATCGATCATCCTCCCCCGGGCTTGAATGCGGACCCGGACGTGCTGGCCGTGGCCCAGCTCAACCGGATCACGGGCTTGGCCGCGCCGATCCTGACGGGATCGCCGAAGCGTCTCGAGCCGGACGAAGCCCGGCTCCCCGCGAACCGGGGTGGCGCCGCCGGGGTCGAGACCCTGCTGAGGGTCATGCGGTCGTCCTCCGTGCCCGTCGCGATCTCGGTCGTCGGCTCTTGCCGCGATGTCGCCCTGGCCGGCCGCCTGGACCCGAAGCTGTTCGCGGCCAAGTGCGCCGGGGTCTATCTCAACGCCGGCTCGGGCACGCCGGACCCGGCCAAGGCGGCGCGGCTCGAATACAACGTCGCCCTGGATCCGGCGTCCTACGCGGCCGTCTTCGACCTGCCCTGCCCGGTCTACTGGCTGCCGTGCTTCGAGGTCGCTCCGGGCGGCGGGGTGCGTTTCGCCGAAGGCGAATACGGCACGTTCTACCGGTTCCGCCAGAAGCTCGTCCTCGATCGCCTGTCGCCGCGGCTCAAGAACTATTTCGCCTTCATGTTCAAGCAGGGAGAGTCGGACCGGGCTTATCATGCCGAGACGGACGCGCTCCGCCCGGACTGGCTCCGCGCCCTGGAGGGGCCGACGGACGAGCACCTCCTCGAGCGCCAGGGAGCCGTCGTCCGGAACATGTGGTCGACGGCGGGGTTCTTCCACGCGGCGGGACTCGCCGTGGACGCGACCGGGGCCGTCCGTGACCGTCATGACGCCCCGGGCACACCGGTCTTCTCTTTCGACCCCATCCGGGTCCGTTGCGGCGACGACGGCGTCACCGAGTGGTCTCCCGATCCCGGCTCGCGGGACCGGTTCATGTTCCACGTCCGCGACCGCGAGCGGTACCCCGAGGCCATGACCGCGGCCCTCGGGGACTTGCTCGGCTCGCTGGAGTGAGGGAGCGCCCATGAAAAGAACGATCCTCGTTGTGGCGGCGGTCCTGCTGGCCGCGTTCGCGTGCCGGTCCGAGCGGCCGAACGCCCCGGTGCCCGGCTTGGCCTGGATCCTCCAGGAGAGCGGCACGGAGGCGAGCCTGCGCGGCGTCTCCGTCGTCGACGACCGGACGGCCTGGGCCAGCGGCTCGAACGGCACGGTCCTCCGGACGGTCGACGGGGGCGCGACCTGGGCCGCGATGACCGTGCCGGGCGAGGAGTCAGCGGATTTCCGGGACATCGAAGCCTTCGGGCCGGACGAGGCCGTCGTCATGGCCATCGCCAGCCCGGCCAAGATCTACCGCACGACGGACGCGGGGGAGCATTGGACGCGGACGTTCTTCGAAGACGCCCCCGGGATCTTCCTCGACGGGCTGGCCTTCTTCGACGAGAGTGATGGTCTGGCGTTCGGCGACCCGATGGACGGGCGCTTCGTCTTCATCGCCACGGCGGACGGCGGGGCGTCCTGGGCGCCCTTGCCGGACGAGTCGCGGCCGGTCGCCGGGGACGGAGAGGCGGCCTTCGCCGCCTCCGGGACCAGCCTGGCCGTCCTGGACGACGACCGGGTCTGGCTCTGCACGGGCGGCTCGGTTTCGCGCGTCTGGCGTTCGACGGATCGCGGCCGCTCCTGGGAGGCCGTGCCCTCCGGCCTGTTGGAAGGAGCCCCGTCCTCGGGGGCCTTTTCGGTCGCGTTCCATGACGCCGGGAACGGCATCGCGGTCGGCGGCGACTATCGGGCCGAAGACGCGTCTGAAGGTAACGCCGCGATATCCGCCGACGGCGGACGAACCTGGCAGGCGGTCACGGCAGCACGGCCCGGCGGCTACCGCGAGGCCGTGGCCTTCGTTCCGGGAACGACGCCTCCGATGGCTGTCACCGTCGGGCCGACCGGCTC
>DSDX01000266.1 GCA_011048485.1 Candidatus Aminicenantota bacterium
GTTTTTTCGGCACAAGCTCCTCCAGCAACTCGAGCGAGAGAGCCCAAGCCTAAAGCCCATGCTCGTTTTCACAGGATTATGGTGTATGGCCGATAAGGCCGGCCGATTCGAATGGGACCCGGATATTCTTCACCTCGACATTGTCCCCTTTATCCCATTCGATATGAGCAAGACGCTCGAGCTCCTCCGCGCTAAGGGCTTCATCGCCAAGTATACGGTCGCCGGCAGGGACTACGGGGTCATCCTGAGCTTCTCAAAGCACCAGCGGATCACAGGCAAAGAGCACGATGCGCCGCCTCGCTACCCTGAGCCACCCCCGCAAGAGCCCCCGCTTTTCCCTAAAGAGGAAACATCTGAGGAACACCCGGGAAACGTCGGGGAAACACCTGGGAACCCAGGAAAGGGAAAGGGAAAGGGAAAAGGAAAGGATTTAAGAGTTGGTCCTGCGGACCCTCTCTCTGATGCCGAAATTCAGAAAAAGTTTTCGGATTTCTGGAAATTCTATCCTCAAGCCGGCCGACACGCTAAGGCCGAAAGCCTAAAAAAGTTTTCAGCGATTGTCAGGAAGGGGAGGGAAGAGGAGCTGATCTCAGCTACCAACGGCTATGTCAATTTCCTCGACGAGAAGAAGAACGACGAGAACTTCGACCAGCGGCCCATGTACACCAAGACTTTCCTCAACGGCCGGTGGGAAGAGTTTATCGGCTACAAGCGCAAGGTGAAGCTATGAGACAGGACGAGGACTTCGTCAAGGATGAAATCGAAAAGTGGCTCAAGGGGAACGCCCTCGGCCGCGAGAACGCCAAGCCTCGCCGGCTTCTCAAGAACCACCTCGTCTACGCGCTCTTCCTCGAGATCTCCGACCGGACCCTCCGGCGCTACTACAGGACGATGAATAATATCGGCTACTCCTGCCGTCGCCCCCGTGGCATCTTCTGGATCGAGGACCTACGGGACCTCCAGGCTTTTAAAGCTGAGCAAGAGGCCAAGGCCATCTCCATCTTCACCCGCACCAAGAAGACACAGATCGCCGTGGAGGGCCGCCGGCAGCTGGAGCTCCCGCGATGAGAACCTACAACATCTTCCTTTGCCCGAAGTGCCTCCACTTCGAGTATCGCCGGGCAGAGGCCTTCGGCCATGAGAAAAAGGGCCCCGGAAAGCTCTTCTGTCATGCCGGCGCAAAGCCCGAGGAAATCCGTACGGATCCAAAGCATACCGACCCTCTGCGCTGCCCGCCCCCGCCCTGCGAAGACTTCGAACTCAAGGTGAAGAAATGAGATTCTTTCGCATCCTAATCCAGGCCATCTTATACCTCGGCCTGGTCATCGTCGCCGCCTTGGTCCTCGATTCGATCGTCAACAGGATCTCCCGCCATGAGGACGAGTGGGCGTCGAGGTCGGCCAAGATGGAGCAGAGGGCCGGTAATCCGAAAGGAGAATGAACATGAGCCCGCTACTAGACACCTCGTCGCCAGCCAAGGACAAAAAAACCTACGGCCCCTTTAACAAGAAGCAGATGGCGTCAAACCTGGCTAAAGTCTTCAGCGACTGGCGGTCGGACAAGAGCGAGAAGCTCGTCCTTGTCACCGAGGACGGGAAGATCATCACCTTCACCTCTGGCGACAAGAACCTTTTGAGGATCGCGGCGCCGGTCATCATTCAACGCTTAGCCCAGGAGGGCATATCTCTCAACCAGGTGACGGACGTCTTTCACAACCACAATGAGCGGTGGGCGGACTTTTCTCCGGCCGATCTTACTATCGGCGATAGCCTCCAGAAGATCGGGATCAACGCGAGGGTCCACCTCTACTATCCGGAAATCCAGCGGATCGTCTCTCTGAAGGAACCATAGGCAGGGGGAGGATATGAGCAAGCTCGATCCCTATTGGGACGCCGTCCCGCCCGGGGGATACGTCGAGGATGAACATTATCCGGGATGTCCCAGGCTACAGTTTTGGGATGCCGGGGAATACGACGCGCCGTGCACTTGTGGATATTACGACCGGCTCAGAAGCCGTCGCAAATCTCAGCAAAGGAGGAGCGCTATGATCGCTTTTTGGTCCAGGCTCTCAGCGAAGACGAAGGAGAGGATCATCCGCACGGCCCTCTACATCGTCTTCATCGTCGTCTTCTGGCTCTTCGGCCCGTCCGAGAAGATCAGCAAGGCGACGGCTTTCTTCGGCTTGGCCGCCCTCACCGGGATCTACAACGTCGGCTTCACCTGGGCGAAGAAGATCCTCAAGGGCTAGGCAATCCCATCCCGGATCGACGGGGCCGCGGGAAGGAACAAGGAGCATTCCGCTGACTTCCGCGGCATTCGACGGAGCGGAGGGAGACGCGAAAGCGTCGCGGGGTCTCGGATGATACGAGCGAGAAAGGAGAAGCTCATGGAAAGAATAATCGAATCGGCGGGGGATGGCTCTCCCAACAAGCCGCCCAAGGTCAGCCAGCTTATACTCCACAGGGCCGATCAGCTGATGGCCAAAGCACTGGGCCTCAAGGCTTCGGCCGCCGGCCTGGCCGAGCTCATGCTTGGCCCTACGCCGGAGAAGCCGCCAGCCGAGAAACGCGCCAATCCGGCAAGCTTCCTCAGCGAGATCCTGGGAAGGCTCGAGGAGATCGGGGACATCTTGGCCGACGCCCAGGGCCACATCGATCAGCTCAGGTCGCAGTTCTAGGACATGGAAGAGAACCGGCTCAAGCACTTCCGGATCGTGGCCGGCCTGTCCGTCGCAGAGCTCGCCGCGAAGGCGAAGATTACGCCCGCCAACATCTACCGGATCGAAGGCCTTCGCGGCAAGCGGGTGAGGCTATCGACGATGACCAAGCTGGCCAAGGCCCTCGGTGTTTCCGAAGCGAGGTTGTTCCCCACGGCTGAGATCAAGGCTGCGCCCGGGAAGTCGGCTCCCGCGCGGGCATTGACGAGGTGGGAGATCATCATCCGCTGCCCTAAGTGCCTCCATCGGTTCCGGCTCGAGGTCACGGAGGGCGAAGCGGACCCTATTGAGGGCATGGTCATTTGTCCGGTCTGCGCTTTTAGTCAAACGATAAGCCTAAGGAGGGCGTCATGAACAAGATCATGATCGGAATGCTCATCGGGGCCATTTTCGCCGGGCCCTACGGATTCATGCTTTGCGCCTGGCTTGCCAGCTGCCGAAGGGATCGCCGTCCGTGACTGAGGCCCAGAACCCCCCTAGGA